>NZ_JBVHYH010000007.1:64293-140855 GCF_055569135.1 Kitasatospora sp. NPDC029367 | reverse complement strand
CCCACGACACCCGCACCCACGCATCCGCCCCCCCCCCCCCCCGCCCCTCCCCCCCCCCCCCCCCCCCCCCCCCCCCCCCCCCCCCCCCCCCCCCCCCGCCGCCGTCACGCCGTACGGGGCTCACCCCTCCGCCGCTGCGGCACCGGCCAGGGTGCGCAGGGTCTCGTACGCGCCCTGGACCATGCCCCGGCCGCGCAGGGCCCGCACTCCCGTCCCTGCTCCGACCAGCACCGCCAGCCCGACCTGGGCCTGCGGGTTGAACCCGACGAAGGCGCTGAACCCCCGGGTCGACCCGGCCTGGAAGACCAGTTCCTCGGTGCCCTCCCCCTCCCCCTCGGCGTCCTCCCCCTCGGCCGGCACTCCCACCGCGCCGACCGCCGCACCGCCGTCGCCGTCCGCGCCGACCCCGCCCGGACCACCGTCCGGCCCACCACCCGGCCCCCACTGGTTCCAGCCCAGGCAGAGCCGGGTACCGCCCCGGAGCCGCCCCACCCTCGGCCGGCGGACCTCGCCGAGCGCCGTGCGCAGCGCCGGCGCGTCGGCCCGCCCGGGCAGCAGGACGGCGTCCAGTGACAGGTGCGCCTGGAGGTAGCGGAGCAGATCGTCCGCGGTGGAGCGCAGGGCCGAGGCTCCCGGCAGGGCGGGCAGCCGGAAGGACGGCACCCACCGGCCGCGCCGGTACCCGCTGACGTCCTCCCGGCCGGGGCCGCTGGAGGTGTCCACCAGGCCGAGCGGCCCGCAGATCCGGGCGGCCAGCAGGTCGTCGTAGCGCTGTCCGGCCGCGTTGGCCAGCAGCAGTCCGAGCAGCCCGGAGCCGAGGTTGGAGTACCGCACCTGGGTGCCCGGGGTGCCCCGGACAGGGGTCCGTGACAGTGCGTCGAGCAGATGGGTCGGCCCGAACGTGGCGTACGGGCGGGTGTACCACCGGGGTGCCGCGGCCGGCAGCAGGCCGACCGGCAGTCGAGGCAGGCCGGAGGTGTGGGTGGCCAGGTGGAGCAGGGTGATCGGCCGCTCGTGCGGGTAGCCGGGGACGGCGTTCGCGGGGAGGTAACGGTCGATCGGGTCGTCGTAGCGGACCTCGCCGCGGGCGGCCATCTCGGCGAGCAGCAGTCCGGTGAAGGTCTTGGTCACGGACCCGAGCTCGAAGCGGGTGTCAGCGCGGACCGGGTGGCGGCCGGAGCGGTCGGAGTGCCCCCGGCAGGCGACCGTCCGCTCGTCGCCGCGGATCACCACGACGGCGACGCCGCCGTCCGGTCCTGCGGAGCGGAACAGCGGACGGAGCAGCCGGTCGAGGTCCGCCGGGACGTCCTCGGCGGCCTCCGCACGGAACTCCGGGTCGTCCGGGCGGAGCACCCGGCCGGCGCACCGGTCGGCGTCGGCGGGCTCCCCGGGTAAGAGGGGCGGTTGGGGCAGGGTGGTGCCGCCACGGGGCATGGTCGTGCCTCCAGCAGGAACAGCGGGAACAGCGGGAACAGCAGGAAGAGCGGGAACGGAAGGGGGCGCGCACCGGCCCGGATCGGGCGGGCGCCTGCGATCGACCTTAGGGAGCAGTTCACCCGACTGCACTCGGCCTGGGCCGTTCGGGTACCGGTCCATTGCTCCTCGGGAGTGCAGAAGCGGCCTGTAGGGCTTAAGTCATTTACTAGGACAATCCGGATGTCACCCGGACGTCCCGTTAGACTGTTAAGGACGCATCAAGGCCCTTGACAGGATCCGCGGGGCGTCACAGGGCGCGCCGGGAAGTCTGGTCGGCAACTGCACCACCCGTGCATCCGTTTGCCGCTCCCAGCCCCAGGAGGTCCCCGTGACCGACCAGCCGCCCGCCCACGAGCCGACGACCCGCCGCCGGCAGTTCCTCGGCCGGCTGTCACTGCCCGAGCGCACCTTCGTCACCGACGCCCTGCGCACCGAGACGGTCGGCGGCATGCTGCTGCTGGCCGCCGCCGTGGTCGCACTGATCTGGGCCAACGTCTGGCCGAACGCGTACGAGAGCGTGCTCGACCACCGGATCGGCCCCTCCGCCCCGCTCCACCTCGACCTCACCCTGGCCAACTGGGCCAAGGACGGCCTGCTGACGGTCTTCTTCTTCGTGGCCGGCATCGAGCTCAAGCGCGAGTTCGTCGCGGGCGAGCTGCGCACCCCGAGCGCCGCGCTGCTGCCGGTGATCGCCGCCGTCTGCGGCGTCGCCCTGCCCGCGATCCTGTTCGCCCTGGTCAACTCCGGCAGCGGCGGCCACCCCGGCGGCTGGGCCATCCCGACCGCCACCGACATCGCCTTCGCCCTCGGGGTGCTGGCCGTGGTCGGCAGTCACCTGCCCTCCGCGCTGCGCGCGTTCCTGCTGACCCTGGCCGTGGTCGACGACCTGATCGCGATCCTGATCATCGCGGTCTTCTACAGCTCCGGGATCAAGTTCTGGGCACTCGGCCTGGCCTTCGCCGGCCTGGTGCTGTTCTGGTTCCTGCACCGGCGCGGGGTGAAGGGCTGGTACCTGTTCGTGCCGCTGGCCCTCGTGGTCTGGGCGCTGATGCACGAGAGCGGCATCCACGCCACGGTCGCCGGCGTCGCGATGGGCCTGATGCTGCGCTGCCATCGCGAGGGCGACGAGCGGCACTCCCCCGGCGAGCACATCGAGCACCTGGTCCGCCCGCTCTCGGCCGGACTGGCCGTCCCGGTGTTCGCGCTGTTCGCGGCCGGGGTGACGATCTCCGGCCCGGCACTGCGCGAGGTGTTCACCCAGGCCGCCCCGCTCGGCATCGTGATCGGCCTGCTGGTCGGCAAGACGGTGGGCATATTCGGCGGCACCTGGCTGGCCGCCCGGTTCACCCGGGCCGAGCTGAACCCCCAGCTCAAGTGGGCCGACCTGTTCGCCGTCTCGGTGCTCGCCGGGATCGGCTTCACCGTCTCGCTGCTGATCAGCGAACTGGCGTTCCCGGACGACCTGGCGCTGGCCGACCGCTCCAAGACGGCCGTCCTGGTCGGCTCGCTGCTCTGCGCGGTGGTCGCCACCGCGCTGCTCAAGCTGCGCAACCGGCACTACCGCGCCCTGTGCGAGGAGGAGGACCGGGACGAGGACGGCGACGGCATCCCGGACGTCTACCAGCAGGACGACCCGGCCTGGCGGGCCCGTACCGCCGACCCGGCGACGCTCGCCGAGGCACCCCGGCCCCTGCCGGGCGAAGGCCCCGGTACCGACCGCTGAGCCCCGCCGGCTCGGCGGCCAACGCGTCGAGCCCCGCCAACGGACCCCGCCGAACCCCACCGAGGGACCCCGCACCGCACCCCGCAGCCGCCTTCCGAAGCCCGGACACGTCCCTCCGGCGGGGCCCCGGAGTGGTGTCCGACTGACCGGTAGGGGCATGATTCTGAGCTGTCGACACACCACTGACGCCTCCGGACCCCCCACCGGCCCCGGAAACCGCGCACCGCGACGGCGTCACGCCGCAACAGCCGCAGAGGAGAACCGCTGATGCCCACAGGAGCCGCAGACCCGTCCAGCAACGGCCGGGCGCCCTACGAGGGCGAGCGTTCGGTGGGGCAGCTGTTCGCGGCGGCCACCGCCGACCTGAGCGCCCTCGTCCACGACGAGATCGCGCTCGCCAAGTCCGAGATCAAGGCGGACGTCAAGCGCGGCGTCTCCGGCGGCGTCTCGGTCGCCGTCGCCGCCGTGGTGCTCCTGTTCTCCGTCCCGATGCTGAGCGCCGCGTTCGCCTTCGGCATCCACGCACTGGGTCTGTCGCTCGGCTGGTCCTTCCTCATCGTGGCGGGCGCCTACTGGGTGCTGGCCGCCATCCTCTTCGTGCTGGCGCGGCGCTTCTTCAAGAAGATCCAGAAGCCGGAGCGCACCATCGAGGGCGTCCAGCGGACCGCCGAGGTGCTGAAGAACGCCCGGCCGCGCCCGGCCACCCAGGAGGAGATCGACCGGGGCCTGGGCCGCATCCCGTAGCCGACCCCGCCCGTACGTGCCCGGACCCGCCCGCAGCGAGTGCCGGGCACGTGTCCTTCGCACGGATGTGACACGCTCTCGGTATGCCGCTCGACCAGAAGCCCGTTCCCGCGCAGCCGTCCGCCGTCTCCGGCCCCGCCTCGGGCCCCGGGGCCGGCCCGGAGGCCGGCGGGGGCGCCGCCGTCCCCGGACGGTCCGACGACGCCGCTGCCGAGGCGTGGAGCATCCGGCAGTCCGGTCCGTGGACGCACCGCGACCTGGCGGCCAACGGCGCCCGTTTCCACATCACCGAGCTGGGCTCCGGCCCGCTGGTGCTGCTGGTGCACGGCTGGCCCGAGTACTGGTGGGCCTGGCGCCACCAGCTGACCGCGCTGGCCGAGGCCGGCTACCGTGCCGTGGCGCTCGACCTGCGCGGCATCGGCGGCAGCGACCGCACCCCGCGCGGCTACGACCCGGGCAACCTCGCCCTGGACATCACCGGGGTGATCCGCTCGCTCGGCGAGCGCCGCGCGCACCTGGTGGGGCACGCCTCCGGCGGCACCCTGGCCTGGGTGGCGGCGGTGATGCGCCCCTCGGTGATCCAGAGCCTCACCGTGGTCTCCGCGGCGCACCCCCGGGACCTGCGCCGGGCGCTGCTGACGGACCGCAAGCAGATCGCCGCCTTCGACCACGTCCTGGGCTTCCAACGGCCGTGGATACCGGAACGCCGCCTGGTCGCCGACGACGCGGCGCTGGTGGGCCGCTACCTGGACGAGTGGACCGGGCCGAACAAGCTGGACGGAGCGTCGGTGCACGCGTACCGGCAGGCGATCCAGATCCCCAGCACCGCGCACTGCTCGATCGAGCCCTACCGCTGGCTGCTGCGCTCGATGGCCCGGCCGGACGGCATCCAGTTCGCCCGTCGGATGAAGAAGCCGATCACCGCGCCGACCCTGCACGTCCAGGGCGCCGCGGACCCGGTGCTGCTGTCGCACACCGCGCTGGGCGGCGGCGAGTACGTGGCGGCGCCGTACCGCTGGCGGCTGCTGCCGGGGGTCGGGCACTTCCCGCACGAGGAGGCTCCGGAGGAGTTCACCGCGGAGCTGCTGGACTGGGTCGGTCGCCACAAGGAGTGACGGCGGGAGAGCCCCTCTCCAGGACTCCCGGAAGGGGCCGAAAGTCCCAACTCCCTTGATGTTACGCTCATATGACATGCGCATGGGCCAGGTTCGGCGCACCAGAGGCGGTTACTCCCTCCGGCCCAGGGGCATCCATTCCGGTATGACCTGGATGCCCGATCGCGACGACGCCCCGCGCGGCCGACGCCACAACAGTCCCCAGCGCCCCGCACACCTCCCCGACTGGGCGGAGGACCTCGGCTTCGAGGGCCTCGACCGCCGCCAGCGCGGGGCGCAGCGGCAGATGGGCATCCCGCGGATCCTCGGCCGGCGCGCCCGCTGGGTGGGCGCCCGGCTGCGGCGCGAGACCTGAGGCCCCGCGCCGCGCCGGCCTGGCGTACGACGTCCGGGCGGCCGGTCAGTTCCGCACGGAGGTCGTACGGCGGCCGGTCAGTTCACGATCTGCGGTGACAGCGCCGTGAACCAGAGCAGCACGAAGGTCGCCACCGACATGATCGGCACCAGCACCTTGGTCTCGACGTTGTTGCCGCTGCGCTTGATCAGCACGATCTCGTAGCGCTCCTTGTGCGGCCACAGCAGCGGCGCGCCCTTCTTGGTCAGGCAGTCGCCCAGCAGGTGCGCCAGCGTGCCCAGCCCGACGGCGTACGGCAGCCAGCCGGGCGCGTTGGGCATCCAGGTGTTCATCCCGAAGGTGCCGAGCGCGGCCAGGCCTATGACGGTGATCCACGCCTCCGGGCCGCTGCTCGGCGGGCAGAGCCGCAGCGCCTTTATCGCCAGTGCCAGGAGGAAGAACGTCACCGTGAGGGTGAAGTAGCGACCCAGGAAGGTGACGCCGGCCCAGGTGCCGCCGCCCATCAGCGCGACGAACAGCAGCGAGTGGGTGGCGTGCCGGTGCCCGCCGGAGGCCCAGGCCACGAAGCGGCAGAGCGCCTTGGAGAGCGGGCCGAGGAAGTTGGCGATCGAACCGTCGTGGTGGTCGAGGTCCGGCAGCAGTGCCGCGCCCGCGCACAGCACCGTGCCCATCAGTATGTCCGCCGGCTGGAGCGTGGTGTGCAGCAGCAGCGGGGGCAGGAAGGGGGCGGAGGCCGCGTACAGCATCGCCCCACTCACCGCGTGCGAATGACCCATCATCGGACTACCACGACCTCCCGTTGACTCACTCCGGGACGGCAACCCGGTTGAGCCGAACGGGTGAGCGCGGCCGAGGCTACCAGGGCGGCCTGACGGCACGACGGATCCCGCACCGGCGGGCCGCCACGGTTTCTGAACGCGCCCTGGGAGCGCGGCCTCAGCGCTTGCCCTCGGAGTGCGGCCTCAGAGCGCGCAGCCCTGGGTGTCCACCCGGCCGCTCGCGCTGCTGCCCGCCGTCGCGTCCTCGCGCACCTCGGCCGAGGTCAGCACGTACCCGGTGTCGGCGCTGTCCAGGGACTTGGCGAACACCACGCCGTACACCTGCCCGTCCGGGGTGAGCAGCGGGCCGCCGCTGTTGCCCTGGCGGACCAGCGAGCGCACCGAGTAGACGTCCCGGACCACCTGGCCGCGGTGGTAGATGTCCGGGCCGTTGGCCTGGATCCGGCCGCGGATGCGGGCGGGCTGGACGTTGAAGGCGCCGTTCTCGGGGAAGCCCGCGACGATCGCGCTGTCGTTGGTCCTCGCCTCGCCCGCGAAGGTCAGCGGGGGCGCGTTGAGCTTGGGCACGTCCAGGACGGCGATGTCCCGCTGCCAGTCGTAGCGGACCACCGTGGCGTCGTACAGCTGGCCGACGCCGCCGATCTGCACGGTCGGCTCGTCGACGCCGCCCACCACGTGGGCGTTGGTCATCACCCGGTGCGGGGCGAAGACGAAGCCGCTGCCCTCCAGGGTCTTGCCGCAGGAGGTCGCGGTGCCGACCACCTTGACCAGGCTCTGCCGCGCCCGGGCCACCGCCGGGCTGTTGGCCAGCGCCGGGTCCGGGGTGTCGACCTGGGTGATCGGCTCGTGCTCGAAGGGGTTGAAGACCTGCGGGAAGCCGTTGCGGGCGAGCACCTTGGAGAAGTCGGAGAACCAGTTCGGCGCGTCACCCGGCAGCGCCTCCTGGACGCCGCTGAGGATCGCCGAGGAGCGGACCTGCTTGGAGACCGTCGGCAGGGACGTGCCGGCCAGCGCGGAGCCGATCAGCCAGGCGACCAGCAGCATCGAGATCACGTTGACCACCGCGCCGCCGGACGCGTCCAGGACCCGGGCCGGACGGCGGTCGATGTGGCCGCGCAGCTTCCAGCCGTAGTGCGCGGTGACCGCCTGGCCGATCGCGGCGCAGACGATCACCACCACCACGGCCACCACCGAGGCCGTGGTGCCGGGGCTGAGGTGGTCGAGCAGCAGCGGCAGCAGCTGGACGGCCAGCAGGCCGCCGCCGAGGAAGCCGACGAGCGACAGGACGCCCACCACGAAGCCCTGCCGGTAGCCCGAAATGGCGAATCCGACGGCGGCGAGGACCAGCAGCACATCCAGCACGTTCACTCCGACACCCTCCCACGCTTCGCGACCGTGCCGCGCCGACGGTCCGTCACGAGCTCTCGGCGCCGCCGCCCGGCAGGGCCCGGGAGTGTTCGAGGTCGCCCTGGACGAGCGCCAGGGCGTCGTCCGAGAGGTCGACGACCCGGGACGGGTCCCACGGCCGCTCCAGCCCGCTGTGGTGCAGCACCCGGTCGATCACCCCGGCGGTGAACCCCCAGACCAGCCGCCCGGCCACCGCGAAGGCCGGCCCGACGTGCCCGGACGGGTGCCGCAGCCGGACCCGGTTCGCCGGGTCGGCGAGGTCGGTGATCGTCACCCGGAACACCGCGCCGGTCTCGCCCTGGTCCACCGGCCGCACCGGCGACTCCTCGCGCCACCAGCCCAGCACCGGGGTGACCACGAAGCGGCTCACCGGGATGTACAGCCGGGGCAGCGCGGCGAAGACCTGCACCCCGGCCGGGTCCAGGCCGGTCTCCTCCCAGGCCTCGCGCAGCGCCGCCGCGATCGGGCCGGAGCCGTCCGGGTCACCGTCCTCCGGGTCCAGCGCGCCGCCCGGGAAGGACGGCTGGCCGGCGTGCGAGCGCAGCGAGCGGGCCCGCTCGATCAGCAGCAGGTCCGGCCCGTCCGGGCCCTCGCCGAACAGCATCAGCACCGCCGCCGCCCGACCGCCCTCGCTCGGCGGCAGGAAACGGCTCAGCTGCTCCGGCAGCACCCGCTCGGCCGCGTCCCGGACCGGCTCCAGCCAGCCCGGCAGGCCGCTCCGCTCGATGGCTCCCCCGATCACGCGTCCACCCCCAGGTCCGCGACCCGCCCCTGGTGGGCGGCCGCATCGGCGCGGGCGGCGGCCTCGCCGGGGAAGTCCGACGGCGGCTTGAGCCGCTGGCCGGGCTGACCGCCCATCTCGTACTTGAGCAGCTTGCGGGCCTTCTCCGTATCCAGCTCGCCCTCCCCGTACGCGGGGCAGAGCGGCGCGATCGGACAGGCCCCGCAGGCGGGCTTCTGGGAGTGGCAGATCCGGCGGCCGTGGAAGACCACGCGGTGCGACAGCATCGTCCACTCCGACTTCGGGAAGATCTCGGCGACGGCCAGCTCGACCTTCACCGGGTCCTCCTCGGTGGTCCAGCCGAACCGGCGGGCCAGCCGCCCGAAGTGGGTGTCCACGGTGATGCCGGGCACTCCGAAGGCGTTGCCGAGCACCACGTTGGCGGTCTTGCGACCGACGCCGGGCAGGGTCACCAGATCGGCCAGCCGGCCCGGGACCTCACCGCCGAACTCGTCGCGCAGCGCGGTCGAGAGGCCGATCAGCGACTTCGCCTTGTTCCGGAAGAAGCCGGTCGGACGGATGATCTCCTCCAGCTCCTCCGGGTTCGCCGCCGCCATGTCCTCGGGCGTCGGGTACTTCGCGAACAGCGCCGGGGTGGTCTGGTTCACCCGCAGGTCGGTGGTCTGCGCCGACAGCACGGTGGCCACCAGCAGCTGGAACGGGTTCTCGAAGTCCAGCTCCGGGTGGGCGTACGGGTACAGCTCCGCCAGCTCGCGGTTGATCCGCCGGGCCCGCCGCACCATCGCCAGGTGCGACTCGGGCTTCCTCGGCTTCACCGCCGCCGTCTTCGCAGCCGGCTTCGCGGCCTTCGCGGCCCGCTTCACGGGCGGCTTCGCTGCTGCCTGGTTCACGTCCGGCTTCACGGCCGACTTCACGGCCTGCGTCGCGGCCGGATCGGTCGCGGTCTTCCGGGCCTTGCTCTCTGCCATGCACGAAGGCTACGCCGCCCGGCGGACCGCTTGGGGCCGATCAAGGACGGAAGAAGTGACGAACGAAGTGACGGAAGAAGTGAGGGAAGAAGCGACTGCCGGGGCGGGTGGCGTTCAGCGCAGTGTGCGGCCGATGGTGCCCTCAAGGGTGTTGAGCAGGCCGGCCAGGGCCTCGGCGAGGCGGTCCTGCTCGTCGGGGGTGAGGCCGGAGAGCAGGGCGCGGTCGTAGGCGACGAGCTCCTGGACCAGGCCGTCGACCAGCTCCCGCCCGGCGTCGGTGAGCGAGAGGTGGGCGACCCTGCGGTCCCGGTCGTCGGTGCGGCGGCTGACCAGCCCGCGCTCCTCCAACAGCCGCAGGCGCTTGGTGACGGCGGCACCGGAGGCGAAGCTCTCGCGGGCCAGCTGGGTGGGCGTCAGCTCGACCTCGACCCGGCGCAGGGCGCCGAGGATGTCGAACTCGGCGCGGGTGAGGCCGGCCCGGGTGAGCGGGTCGGGCGTCTGCTGGAGCAGCGCGGCGCAGCGGTTGATCCGGCCGAGGACGGCGATCGGGCCGGTGTCCAGTCCCGGGTACGCGCGCTCCCACTGGCGCAGCACACCTGCGACGACGTCCTCCACGTGCGCTGCTCCCGTTCTGCGACCGACCGTCCGTCGATCCTAGGGCGTCTCTTCGGACCCCCGTCGTCCGCCCGCCCGGCAGGCGGCAGTTCGAAGCAGGCCCTCGGACGTGTCCGGCGTGCCGCGTCGCGCCAGGAGGGCCGCCAGCAGGTGGTGGGCGTGCTGCTCGGTGTCGGCGGTGCGGCGGTGCGGGAGGGCGGGGCGGCGCCATTCACCGGTGGCGGTGTCGGCGGCCTCGCGCAGTTCCAGCAGGGCGGTGGCCAGTCCGGTCCGGGCCGCCAAGGCGTCGGAGCCGACGGCCGCAGCGGCGGCGACCGCCGCCCGGGCCTCCCGGGCGGCGGTCTCGGCCCCGGCCAGGGCGCGGGACAGCCGGGTGGCGGTGCGGCGGTTGGTGACCAGCAGGCAGGCGGCGAGGCCGGTGAGCGCGCCCACGCAGGTGTCCAGCCAGCGGTCGGCGACCAGGGTCCGGGCGGGCTGGAGGCCCGCGAACTCGGTCATCAGCAGGGCCATCGGGGTGACGAAGACGGTGGCCAGCCAGTAGCTGCGGGCGATCGTCGCCTCGGCGCCGAACTGACACAGCAGCCCCAGCCCGATCATCGCCGGCTGCCCCGAGTGGGCGAGGGGCAGTGCGGCGGTGAACAGCACCAGGCCGATCAGGTTGCCCAGCACCCGCTGCAGCGCGCGCTGCCAGGAGAGCGTGCTGTTGGCCTGGAACACCGAGGCCGCGGTGACCACCGCCCAGTAGGGGCGGCCGACGCCGAGGGCCAGCGAGAGCCACCCGGCGGCGGCGCAGCCCACCGCGACCCGCAGGGCGATCGGCAACAGCGCCGAGCCCGGCCCCAACGCCTGACGCAGTGCCCGGCGTAGTGCCCGGTGCAGCGGCAGGCGGGGGCCGGGGCGGTGGCCGGGGCGGTGGCCGGGGCGGTGGCCGGGGCGGTGGCCGGGGCGGTGGGCGCGCAGTTCGGCGGCCTCGGCTTCGGTGAGGTCGAGCAGCGGCAACCGGCGGCCCCGGCGCAGGTCACGGGCCCAGGCCTGGTACCGCTCGGCGACGGCGGCGGCAGCGGAGTCGTCGGCCCGCCCGGCGGGCGCGGCCAGGGCCGACTCCGCGCGGACGAGCAGCCGCTCGGGCGCGTCGCCGAGGGTGCGCCACCGTGCCGGGGAGGAGAGGGCGAGGCTCTGCCGGGCCGCGGCGACCGCGCCGACCAGTGCGGTGCGGGCGGCCGCGTCCGGGGTGCCGGGCGCGGTGCGGGCCAGCCGGGCGGCGGCCTCCAGCGCGCGGGCGGTGGCGATCCGCTCGGGCCCGTACGGGCGCAGCAGCGCGGGGGCCATGCCGACCAGCCAGGCCAGTGCGGCGCCGAGCGCGGTGAGCGCCAGGTGCGGCGGGAGGTCGGTGGGGTGCTGCGGGACGAACGCGCAGCTGGCGGTGGTGAAGGTGATGATCAGGCTGCCGGGCGGGCCGATCCGGGCGGCGTCGCAGCCCAGCTTGTGCAGCGCGGCGAGCACGGCCGCGACCGCGACCAGCACCACGGCGTCGCGGGTCAGCGCGGCGGCGGTGAGGGCGACGGCGGTGCTGAGCAGGGTGCCGAGCAGCACGCCGGCCAGGGTGCGGGCCCGGGCCCGGTAGGGCAGGCCGTGGCCGTACAGCGCGCCGAGGCCGCCGGCCGAGGTGTAGAGCGCGAGGTCGAGTCGGCCGAGGGCGAGCAGGGTGAGGTTGAGGAGGCCGAGGGTCACCACGGCGCTGAGCGCGGGCTTGTGCCAGATGTCCCCGGGCGGGCCGACCCGGAGGGCCTGCCGGAACTGGGCGGGTGTGGCCATGAAAAAAGATTAGCAGGTAATTTACCCGTGAAATACCTGCTCGTGGGACCGGGCACATGTGTTTCCCGGGAGCGACGAGTTCTGCGGCGAGCCCCGGCCCGCGCCCCCTGAACCCCCGTCCACCTCCGCGTCCTAGTCTTCCCACGGGCCGACCGTCGAGAAGATCGAGGAAAGAGGAAGCATGCACGGGGACTTCAAGGACTTCGCGGACATTCCCACCACCACCCTGGCCGATGTCCTGGGCCGTGCCCAGGTCACGGACATCGGCCTGCGCCCGCTCTGGGCGGGCATGCCCCGGGTGGCCGGACCGGCCTTCACCGTGCAGTGCCCGCCCGGCGACAACCTGATGCTGCACGCGGCGATCTACCGGGCCGAGCCCGGCTCGGTGATCGTGGTGGAGTCCGGCGACCTGGACTACGCGCTGGCCGGCGGCAACGTCTGTGCCGTGGCGCAGCGCCGGGGCGTCGCCGCCTTCGTGGCCGACGGGCTGATCCGCGACCTCGGCGAGGTACGGGAGTTGGGCTTCCCGGTGGTCGCCCGGGGCGTCATCCCGATCCCCGGGGCCAAGAAGCAGTTGGGCACCCACGGCGCACCGGTGCGCTGCGGCGGCGTGCTGGTGGCCGCCGGCGACATCGTGGTGGCCGACGAGGAGGGCGTCGTGGTGGTGCCCGCCGCCGAGCGGGCGAGGGCCCTGGAGGCGGCCCGGGCGAAGCTGGCCAAGGAGTCCGCCGAGACCCTGGACGACTGGGAGGCCGCCCACCACGCCCGGATCGAGCAGAGCCTGGCCGAGCTGGGCTTCACCGGGTAAGGAGTCAGTACAGCCCGTTCAGCTCCCCGAAGCCGAGCGCCCCGTCGAGCTCCGTCAGCGTCCCGGCGCCGAGCAGCTCGACGGCGGCCCGGTGGGCCGTGGTGTACGCGGCCTGGGCGAGGCCGGTACCGACGCTGACTCGCCGCACCCCCGTGGCGGCGAGTTCGGCGACGCTCGGCCCGCCCGGCCCGGCCATCGCGTTCACCGGCAGCGGGGAGCGCCGGCACAGCTCAGCGAGCAGGTCGAGGTCCAGCAGCCCGGGGACGAACAGGCCGTCGGCGCCCGCCTCGGCGTAGGCCTCGGCCCGGACCAGCACGTCGTCGAGCCCGCCCAGTCCGAACAGGAACACGTCGGTCCGGGCGTTGACCAGCAGCTCGGGCAGTCCGGCCGCCGCGGCCGCGGTACGGGCCGCGCGCAGCCGCTCGGCCTGCTCGGCCACCGGGAACAGCGGCCCGCCGACGGCCGTCGAGTCCTCCAGGTTGACCCCGGCCGCGCCGGCGCCGACCAGTTCGGTGACGGTCTCGGCCACGTCGGCGGGCAGCGGCCCGTAGCCGCCCTCGGCGTCGACGGTGACCGGCAGGTCCACCGCGGCGACGACCCGGCGGGCCGCCGCGACCGCCGCCGCCCGGTCCATCCGCTGGCCGTCGCCGCGGCCCAGCGACCAGGAGACGCCGCCGCTGGTGGTGGCGATGGCCCGGGCGCCGGCCGAGGCGATCACCGCGGCGCTGCCCGCGTCCCAGGCGTTGGGCAGGACGAGCACGCCCTCCGCGAGGAGTTCGCGCAGCCGCAGCGCCCGCTCGCGGGCCTCGGGGGTGGTGGACATGGTGGGTCACCGGCTTTCGTACGGAACGGTGGGAACGCAGGCATCCTGCGCCCCGCTCCGGGCCGGCCACCAGTGATTAAGCTGGGGCCGAATCTTCCGAAGGGGGCCGCGGCATGCGGACGGAACTCCACTTCTCCACCCAGGACTTGGCGCTGACCCGGTTCGCGGTCAGCCCGATGCAGGAGGTGGTGACCAGCCTGCGCGCGCTGGCCCGCTCCCCCGTCCCGGCGCTGCACCGCCGCTGGGCCGACCAGGTGCGCGAGCGGCTGGCCGCCGCCGGACTGGACCGGGGCCGGCTGGCCGCGATGGTCCCGCCCGAGGGCCACCTGCCCGACTTCCTCAACCCTGCCCCGGCGGGCTGCTCGACCACGCTCGCCGAGGAGCTGTCCGCGATCACCGCGACCGGCGCCGAGCAGGTCCGCGCCGACCTCGACATCCTGGCCGCCGAGGCCAGCGGCCGGCTGCCCGCCGCCCTGGAACTGCTGCACCGCGACCCGGCCGGCCAGCTGCCCCGGCTGGCCGCCGAGATCGAGGCGTACTGGGAGCTGGCGCTCGCCCCGTACTGGGCCCGGATCAGCGCGCTGCTGGCCGCGGACGTCTTCCACCGCTCCCGGCAGGCCGCCGAACACGGCAGCGCGCGGATGCTGGACGACCTGCACGAGACGATCCGCTGGGACGGCACCGCGCTGCGCCTGGAGCACCGCCACTGCGCGGTGAACCGGCTGAACACCGCGGCCGGACTGCTGCTGGTGCCCTCGGCCTTCGCCTGGCCGCGGGTGCTCACCCGGGTGCTGCCGCCGGACCCGCCGCAGCTGGTCTACCCGGCGCGCGGCACGGCCGCGCTCTGGGAGGAGCGCCCGGGCTCGGCCGCGCGCACCGACGCGCTGGCCGCCGTCCTCGGCCGGTCCCGGGCCCAGTTGCTGGCCGAGCTGGACTCCCCGGCCTCGACCACCGAGCTGGCCCGCCGGACGGGGCTGTCCCCCGCCGCCGTCTCCCAGCACCTCACCGCCCTGCGTACGGCGGGCCTGACCAGCGCCCACCGGGCCGGGCACGCCGTCCTCTCCGCCCGCACCGCCGTGGGCGACTCCCTGTTCGATCCGGACGGACGGAAGTTCGGCCGGGCGGCCGCCGCCGGGCGCCCCGCCCCGTGACCCGCCGGTGCGAATGGCCCCGCACGGCACACCCGGACACACCCCCTCCTCATATGATCGGAGCGACATGCGCCATGCTTGGTGATGCAGAACACTGAACGGAAACTTGCGCCGGACGGCCCACCCGCCGGACGGCCGAGAAGGAGGAAGCACGTGGACGACGTTCTGCGGCGCGCCGCACTCTTCGCGGCACTCGACGACGAACAGGCCGGCGAGCTGCGCGCTTCCATGACCGAGGTCACCCTCGCCCGTGGTGAGTCGCTGTTCCACGAGGGCGACCCGGGCGACCGGCTGTACGTCGTCGCGGAGGGCAAGGTCAAGCTGCACCGCGCCTCGCCGGACGGCCGCGAGAACATGCTGGCCGTGCTCGGCCCCAGCGAGATGATCGGCGAGCTGTCGCTGTTCGACCCGGGCCCGCGCACCGCCACCGCCAGCGCGCTGACCGAGGTCAAGCTGCTCGGCCTCGGCCACGGCGACCTGCAGCCCTGGCTGCACGCCCGCCCCGAGGTCTCCATCGCGCTGCTGCGGGCCATCGCCCGCCGACTGCGCCGGACCAACGACGTGATGTCCGACCTGGTCTTCTCCGACGTGCCCGGCCGCGTCGCCAAGGCCCTGCTGGACCTCTCCCGCCGCTTCGGCGTGCAGTCCGAGGAGGGCATCCACGTCGCCCACGACCTCACCCAGGAGGAGCTGGCCCAGCTGGTCGGCGCCTCCCGCGAGACGGTCAACAAGGCGCTCGCCGACTTCGCCGGCCGCGGCTGGCTGAAGCTGGAGGCGCGCGCGGTGGTCCTGCTGGACGTCGAGCGGCTGTCGCGCCGCTCGCGCTGACGCTCCGAGCACCGCGAAGGGCCCGTCCGAGCCGGACGGGCCCTTCGGCGTTCCGGGATCAGCCCTGGTCCGGGATCAGCCCGTGATCCTCCAGGTACTCCAGCTGGGCCCGCACCGACAGCTCGGCGGCCGGCCAGAGCGCCCGGTCCACGTCCGCGTAGACCCGGGCGACCACCTCGGCGGCCGTCCGGCAGCCCGCCTCGACCGCGGTCTCCACCTGGGCGAGCCGGGTGGCCCGGTGCGCCAGGTAGTAGTCGACCGCGCCCAGCGCGTCCGCGAGCACCGGGCCGTGGCCGGGCAGCACCGTCCGCACGCCGTGCGCGGAGGCCATCGTGTGCAGGTGGCGCAGCGAGTCCAGGTAGTCCCCGAGCCGGCCGTCCGGGTGGGCGACCATCGTGGTGCCGCGGCCGAGCACGGTGTCCCCGGTGAGGACCGCGCCGTCGTCCGGCAGGTGGAAGGTCAGCGAGTCCGAGGTGTGGCCGGGGGTGGCGACCACCCGCAGGTCGAGGCCGCCGACGTCCAGCCGCTGGCCGCCGACCAGGCCCTCGGAGCCCAGCCGGTGCGCCGGGTCCAGGGCCCGTACCTCGGTGCCGGTCAGCTCGGCGAAGCGGGCCGCGCCCTCGGCGTGGTCGGCGTGGCCGTGGGTCAGCAGGGTGAGCGCGATCCGCTTGCCGCGCTCCTCGGCGAGGTCGAGCACCCGGCGCAGGTGGCCCTCGTGCAGCGGGCCGGGGTCGACCACCACCGCGAGGTCCGAGCCGGGCTCGGAGAGCAGCCAGGTGTTGGTGCCGTCCAGGGTCATCGGCGACGGGTTCGGCGCCAGCACGCACAGCGCCCGCGCGGTGGCCTCCCCGCCCACCGCCGCAGCGGGGTCGCCCGGCAGGACTCCGCTCATGCGCCCAACCACCTCTCGACGGTTCGCCCGCTCACCGGCCACCCTCCAGTTCGCGGTGCAGAGCCCGCAGGGGCAGGACCCGGACGAGGGCGCGCTGGGCGACCTCGACGAACGGGACCGGACCGTCACAGGCCGCGGAACGGGGGATCACTCGGCGGGCGGGCAGCTCGGGGGCCGTCCGGCGAGCCACATCGTCGTGGTCCATCGGTCGTCGGTCCTTTCCGGTCGGCATCTCTCGAAGTCGTCGTGCAACGGTTCGCACGAGGGGGTTCGTACGACAGGGTCCTCGCACGGAGGGCGTTCGTACGGCGGGGTCCCCGCACGGAGGGGTCCTCGTACGGAGGAGGTCAGGATTCCTCGGCGGGGTACTCCCCGTCGATGGTCAGTTCGTCGTACCCGGGCCAGCGGACCGTCATCCGGTCGCCGCGGACCTCGGCCCGGCCCAGCACCGGCTCCAGCACCCGGTCGGCGGCCGCGGCCAGCGCCTCGGCGGCGGTCCGCACCGACGACAGCTCGCGCAGCACCGTGACCGTCGGCGGCAGCATGCCGAACCGGCCCTCCTGGTAGCCCCGGACCGCCTCGGCGGGCGTCAGCCAGGCGACCCGGTCGGCCTCGCCGACCTCCAGCGCCGCACGCTGCCCGGCCGGCAGGGCGGCGACGAAGAACCAGGTGTCGTAGCGCCGCTCCTCGAACTCCGGGGTGATCCAGCGGGCCCAGCCGCCCAGCAGGTCACTGCGCAGCACCAGGCCGTGGTCCCGCAGGAACTCGGCGAAGGACAGCTCGTGGGCCTCCAGCGCGGCCCGCTCCGCGGACCAGTCACGCGGTGCGGCGACGCTCTCCGGGTCCGGTCCGGCCAGCAGCACGCCGGCCTCCTCGAAGGTCTCGCGCACCGCCGCGCAGACCACCGCCCGCGCCGTCCGGGCGTCCACCCCGAGCCGCTGCGCCCACTCCTCGGGCGACGGCCCGGCCCAGCCGGTCTCGACCTCGGCGTCCCGCGGGTCCACCCCGCCACCCGGGTAGGCGTACATCCCGGCCGCGAAGGCCATCGAGGTGCGACGGCGCAGCAGGTAGGCCTCCGGCCCGTCGGCGGCGTCGCGCAGCAGCACGACCGTCGCGGCGGGTCTGGCCACCGCCGGGGTCAGCAGGCCGGAGTCGACCGCCCGGATCCGGGCGGGCCAGCCGGGCGGCATCGGGAGCGTCGTTGCTCGATGGTCCATGCCCGGATGCTAAGCGCACGAAGGCGGGGTTGGACAGGCCCGACCCCGCCTTCGTGATCACGCTCGGACTCAGGCGCTCTTGACGCGCACCTGGAGCTCGACCTCGACCGGGGCGTCCAGCGGCAGCACCGCGACGCCGACCGCGCTGCGGGCGTGCACGCCGGCCTCGCCCAGCACCGTGCCGAGCAGCTCGCTGGCACCGTTGATCACGGCGGGCTGGCCGATGAAGTCGGGGGCGGAGGCGACGAAGCCGACCACCTTCACGACCTGCTCGATCAGGTCCAGGTCGCCGATCACCGACTTCACGGCGGCCAGGGCGTTCAGCGCGCAGGTCTGCGCGAGCTCCTTGGCCTCCTCCGGGGACACCTCGGCACCGACCTTGCCGGTGCTCACCAGCTTGCCGCCGACGACCGGCAGCTGGCCGGAGGTGAACACGAACTCACCGGACCGGACGGCCGGCACGTAGGCGGCGACCGGGGCGGCCACCGGCGGCAGGGTCAGGCCCAGCTCGGCGAGCTTCGACTCGACCTTGCTCATGCGTTCTTCTCCCGCTTGAAGTAGGCCACCAGCTGCTCCGTGTTCGGGCCGGGCACGACCTGGACGAGCTCCCAGCCGTCCTCGCCGAAGTTGTCCAGGATCTGCTTGGTGGCGTGCACCAGCAGGGGCGCCGTCATGTATTCCCACTTGGTCATGGCCAGACTCTAGACGAGGTGTCCCGGCGATCGCCGCCGCCCGGGCCGCCGTGCGGGCCGCGCACGCGCAGCCGCACCGGCCCTCGCCGACCGGCGTGTGAGGTGGGGCACAAAGGGGGCATGATTCAGTCCTGGCGCCCCAGGTGCTCCGGGCATCGGGAGCGCTCCCTGGTTACCCTCGCGAGAGGGCGTCCTCGCGAGGGGGCACCCGCAGGGAGGGGCGTCCGTACGGAGCGGCATCCTCGTGGAGGGGCGCCCTCGTCCGCGAGCGGCCCCCTCGGCAGGGGTACCCCGCAGGAGGGGCGCCCGCAGGGACGGAGACGGACGGAGACGCAGCGTGGCACGCACCCCCGGCCAGGCGACCCGGCGCGACCCCGACTGGGAGGGGGTCCGGCTGCACGTGGTCAGCGGCAAGGGCGGCACCGGGAAGACCACGCTGGCCGCCGCGCTGGCCCTGGCCCTGGCCGCCGACGGCGGCCGGGTGCTGCTGATCGAGGTCGAGGGGCGGCAGGGCATCGCCGAACTGTTCGGGATCGCCGCCCTCCCGTACGAGGAGCGCCGGATCGCCTCGGTCTCCCGCCCCCAACTGGGGCTGCCGGCCGGCGAGGGCGGGCCGGGCGAGGTGCTCGCGCTGGCGATCGACACCGAGCAGGCGCTGCTCGAGTACCTGGAGATGTTCTACAAGCTCGGCCGAGCCGGCAAGGCACTGCAGAAGGTCGGCTTCGTCGACTTCGCCACCACCGTCGCCCCCGGCGTACGGGACGTGCTGCTCACCGGCAAGGCCTGCGAGGCGGCCCGCCGCAAGGGCCCGGACGGGCGGCGGCGCTACGACGCGGTGGTGATGGACGCCCCGCCGACCGGGCGGATCACCCGGTTCCTGAACGTCAACTCCGAGGTCGCCGGGCTGGCCCGGATCGGCCCGATACACACCCAGGCGCAGGCCGTGATGCGGGTGCTGCGGTCCCCGGAGACCGCGGTGCACCTGGTCACCCTGCTGGAGGAGATGCCGGTGCAGGAGACGGTCGACGGCTTCACGGAGCTGCGCGAGGCGAAGCTCCCGGTGGGCGGAGTGATGGTCAACATGGTCCGGCCCCCGCTGCTGGACGCGGCCGCGGTGGCCGCGGTGGACGGGGACCACCGCGAGGAGGTCGCGCTGGCCCTCGGCGAGGCCGGGCTGGGCGGGCGCTCGCGCAAGGCGGAGACGGTACGGGCGGCGGTCGAGCCGCTGATCGACCCGCTGCTGGAGCAGGCCAGGGAGCACGCCGAGCGGGTCGAGCTGGAGCGCGCGCAGCGTGCCGACCTGCAACAGCTGCGGCTCCCGACGTACGAACTCCCGTTGCTGGGCGAGGGCGTGGACCTCGGCGGGCTGTACCGGCTGGCGGGCGAACTCAAGCGGCAGGGGGCGGCGTGACTCCGGCGAACGGCGGCAGCGGTGGCGGTGGCGTTAGTGGTGGCGGCAGCGTTGGTGGTGGCGTCGGCCGCGGTGGCAGCGGCAACGGCAACGGCAGCCGGCTCGCGGTGGACGAGCTGATCGACGACCCGAAGACCCGGATCATCGTCTGCTGCGGCTCCGGCGGCGTCGGCAAGACCACCACCGCCGCGGCGATCGGCCTGCGGGCCGCCGAGCGCGGCCGCAAGGTCGTGGTGCTGACCATCGACCCGGCCCGGCGGCTGGCCCAGTCCATGGGTCTGACCGAGCTGGACAACACCCCCCGGGTCGTCAAGGGGGTGGACGGGGAGGGCCGGCTGCACGCCATGATGCTCGACATGAAGCGGACCTTCGACGAGGTCGTGCTGGCCCACGCCGAGCCCGAGCGGGCCAGGGCGATCATGGAGAACCCGTTCTACCAGTCCCTGTCGGCCGGCTTCGCCGGCACGCAGGAGTACATGGCGATGGAGAAGCTCGGGCAGTTGCGCGCCGCCGAGGAGTGGGACCTCATCGTCGTGGACACCCCGCCGTCCCGCTCGGCGCTGGACTTCCTGGACGCCCCCAACCGGCTCGGGTCCTTCCTGGACGGCCGGGTGATCCGGATCCTGACCGCGCCCGCCAAGGTCGGCGGCCGCAGCGCGATGCGCTTCCTCAACGCCGGGATGGGCCTGCTCACCGGCACCCTGGGCAAGATCTTCGGCGCCCAGCTGCTCACCGACGTGCAGACCTTCGTCAGCGCGATGGACTCGATGTTCGGCGGCTTCCGCGAGCGCGCCGACCGCACCTACCAGCTGTTGAAGGCGCCGGGTACGGCGTTCCTGGTGGTGGCGGCGCCGGAGCGGGACGCACTGCGCGAGGCGGCGTACTTCGTGGACCGGCTCGCCGCGGACCGGATGCCGCTGGCCGGACTGGTGCTCAACCGGGTGCACAGCACGGGCGCGCCGCAGCTCACCGCGGAGCGGGCGCTGGCGGCGGCCGAGGCCCTGGAGGAGAACGGCTCGGAGCACTCCTCGCCGGAGGCGGAGCTGCTGGCGGCCGGACTGCTGCGGCTGCACGCCGAGCGGATGCAGATCATGGGGCGCGAACGGCGCACCCGGGACCGGTTCGTCTCGGTGTACCCGGACGTGCCGATCGTGGAGGTGGCCGCGCTGCCGGGGGACGTCCACGACCTGGACGGGCTGCGGGCCATCGGGGGGCGGCTCAGCGGCGCGGCGTAGTCCGGGCCGCGTGGCGTATTCCGGGCCGCGTGGGGCCAGTGTTCCGAGCCGGGTGGGGGCCGACAGGCGCCAGTGGTCCGGGCCGGGCCGGGGCCGAGTGGTCCGGGCACTCCGGCCGGGTGGTCCGGGCCGGAACGGGGGGAGCCCCGGACCGCGAGGTGCGGCCGGGGTCAGCCCGCCTGGGCGTAGTCCGTCAGTATCACGCCGGTCGCGAGGGACTCCTCGTACTCGGTGCGGGCGGTCTCCAGCAGCCTCCGCCACGACATGACCGTCGGGCGGCGGCGCAGCAGCGCCCGGCGCTCGCGTTCCGTCATCCCGCCCCACACCCCGAACTCCACCCGGTTGTCCAGCGCGTCCGCCAGGCACTCCGTCCGGACGGGGCACCCGCTGCACACCGCCTTCGCCCGGTTCTGTGCCGCCCCCTGGACGAACAGTTCGTCCGGATCACTCGTGCGGCAGGCGGCCTGCGCACTCCAGTCGTCAACCCAGCCCATGCCGGCGCCGTCCTCTCCCGATGATTCGAGGCTCCCCCACGGCGGCAACGGCATATTCACCGTTGCCAGTTGAGGACGTTACGGAAGAAGGACTGCTTGCAACAGCCCCTTCGGGCTCAATCTCGAATGACCCGATCGGACTATGGGTATCGGTCATCTCACTCGTTGGAGTGATCGCAGGTCGCGGCACTTGCGAGCCGCGAGGCCCCCACTCTCGCCGCAGGCGTCGTCACCCAGCGCAACCGTCTACTCGAACACAACAGGCCACAGCCGCCTCAAAACCCGGACAAGGGTGAGCAATTCGGGCAAGTCTCCGCACTCACAAGAGTGAGTGATGTTGACGCACCGAAGCTGTCGCAAGCTTGTGACAAGCCTAGGCGAACACCTGCCCCGGTGTACGGGAATCGGGGACGTAGGGTTCTCCCCATGGCACCGAAGCGCCCACTGGCACCCCAGCCCCCAGGCAACCCCGGAGCTCCGCGACGCAAGAGCGGCGGATCACCGATGGACCACGTCGGCAACGGCGTGAAGTTCCTGGGCGTCAGCGTGCTCTCCGGAGTCCTGCTGGCAGGGCTCGCCCTGCCCGCCGTCGGCGCCATGGGCCTGACCGCCAAGGACACGGCGGAGAGCTTCCAGAACATCCCCGACGACTTCAAGACCCCGCCGCTCACCCAGGCGACCCAGATCTTCGACGCCAAGGGCGGTCTGATCGCCAAGGTCTACGAGCGCGACCGCACCGTCCTCACCGCCGACCAGATGTCGCCCTTCATGCGGCACGCCCAGGTGGACATCGAGGACGCCCGCTTCTACGAGCACGGCGCCGTCGACCTCAAGGGCATCCTGCGCGCCGTCGGCAAGAACGCGGAGAGCGGCACCGCCTCCCAGGGCGCCTCCACGCTGACCCAGCAGTACGTCAAGAACGTCAACGTGGAGAAGGCCGGCGACGACCAGGCGGCCGTCCTGGAGGCCCAGCGCAAGACCCTGGGCCGCAAGATCCAGGAGCTCAAGGTCGCGATCAAGCTGGAGGAGGACCTGACCAAGGATCAGATCCTCACCAACTACCTCAACATCACCTTCTACGGCCACCAGGCCTACGGGGTCGAGGCCGCGTCCCAGCGCTACTTCAGCAAGAGCAACAAGGACCTGACCGTCGCCGAGGCCGCCACCCTCGCCGGCGTGGTCCAGAACCCGTCGCAGTACGACCCGGTGCGCTACCCCGACAACACGGTGAAGCGCCGCAACGTCGTCATCGACAAGATGCTGGAGAACAAGCACATCACCCCCCAGCAGGCGGCCGAGGCCAAGGCCGCCCCGCTGGGCCTCAAGTACAAGGACCCGCAGAACGGCTGCATCACCGCCCAGGCGGGCATGGGCTTCTTCTGCGACTACGTCCGCCACGTGGTCAAGCAGGACCCGGCCTTCGGCAAGAACGCCGACGACCGCAAGAAGCTGTGGGACACCGGCGGTCTGAACATCTACACCACGCTGGACCCGGACAAGCAGGCCGCCGCCCAGAACGCCGTCACCAAGAAGGTCAACGTGACCGACCAGGTGTCGGCCGCGGCGACCATGATGGAGCCCGGCACCGGCAAGATCCTGGCGATGGCCCAGACCCGCCCGTACGGCCTGGACCCGAACAAGAACCAGACCGTCGTCAACCTCAACGTCGACGCCTCGATGGGCGGCGGCAACGGGTTCCAGACCGGTTCGACCTTCAAGCCGATCCTCGCCGCGGCGGCGCTGGAGGCGGGCATGTCGAACACCCAGTCGTTCCCGTCCGAGAACAAGATCGACTACCCCCAGATGTCGACCTGCAACGGCACCTGGAAGAACACCGACAAGCCCAAGGCCACGGTGAAGAACGAGTCGACCGGCGAGGTCGGCCCGTACGAGCTCAAGCAGGCCATGGCGCTGTCGGTCAACACCTACTTCGTGCAGATGGAGCAGCAGGTCGGCCTCTGCGCGATGAAGCAGATGGCCAACAAGCTGGGCATCACCCAGTCGGCGAAGGGCGACCAGTTCCAGGAGGTGCCCTCGATGGTCCTCGGCACCCTGGAGCTCTCCCCGCTGACCATGGCGAACGTCTACGCGACCTTCGCCGCCCGCGGCAAGTACTGCACCCCGATCGCGATCAACAAGATCACCACGGTGGACGGCAAGGACCTCAAGGTCCCGCAGTCCCAGTGCAGCCAGGCCTTCTCCGAGTCGACCGCGGACTCACTCAACACCGTCCTGCTCAACGTGACCGAGAAGGGCACCGCGGCCGCCCTCGGCCTCGACGACGGCCGCAAGATCGCGGGCAAGACCGGTACCACCGACGAGAAGAAGGCCGCCTGGTTCGACGGCTACACCCCGTCGCTGGCCACCGCGGTCTGGCTCGGCGGCCCCGCCGGCGGCGTCAAGATGAAGAACATCAACATCGGCGGCAAGCACTTCGACGAGGTGTTCGGCGCCGACGGCCCCGGCCCGATCTGGCAGATGGCCATGAACCAGGCGCTCAAGGGCTCGCCGCTGGAGCCCATCCAGACCACCAACATCCCGGACCCCCAGCCGGCCACCCCGCCGGCGGGCACCGGCCCGACGCCGGACCCGAACGCCCAGCAGCCGGGCGCCCAGAACCCGCCGCCGCCCGCACCGGGCGGCGGGAACCCCGGTAACCCCGGTGGGGTGATAGGAGGAGGGTTCACCCTTCCGCCGGGCATGATCGGCGGGGGCGGTAACGGCAATGGCAACGGGAACGGCAACGGCGGCAGGCACGGCTGACCGACCCGACCCCGGTACGACGGCGAAGGGGCGCCCTCCGGATCTTCCGGAGGGCGCCCCTTCGCCGTGCCGGCGGTGCCGGCGGCACGGCCGTCACGGCAGCGGCGGGCAGCTCAGCGCAGCGCGGCCGTCACGGCGTCGACGTGCAGCTCAGCGCAGCGCGGCCTTCACCGCGGCGGCCACCCGGCCGCCCTCGGCCAGTCCGTCCACCTTCGGCTTCACCAGCTTCATCACGGCGCCCATCGCCTGCGGACCGCTCGCCCCGCTCTCGGCCACGGCGGCGGCCACGATCGCGGCCAGCTCCTCGTCCGAGAGCTGCTTCGGCAGGTAGCCCGCCAGCACCTCGCCCTCGGCGCGCTCGCGCGCGGCCTGCTCGACCCGGTCGGCCTTGTCGAAGGCCTCGGCCGCCTCCCGGCGCTTCTTCGCCTCGCGGGCGATCACCCGCTGCACCTCGTCGTCGGACAGCTCGCGCTTCTCGTTACCCGCCACCTCCTCGCTGGTGACGGCGGACAGCGTGAGCCGGATGGTGGACGAGCGCAGCTCGTCCCGGTCCTTGATGGCAGCCGTGAGGTCCTCCTGCAGCTGCGCCTTGAGCGTCGTCATGGGCCCGAGTCTCCCACCTGGGACGTTCCGTCGCTTGCCATTAACGGTTGCCGTCGGCGGTCGCTGTCAACGGCTGCCGTCAGCAGTTGCCGTCAGCGGTCGGCCGCCACCGCCGGATCCGTAACCGCCTACCCTGGTTACATGACCGACGGAGACGGCGCAGCGGAACACCCGACCGGCCTGGTCCTCACCACCGCCACCGGCACCCGCTTCCACTTCGACCCCGGCGCCCTCTGCCTGGAACTGCTCACCACCGGCGGCCCCGGCCCGTACGCCCGGTACGAGGTGCTGCACCGCCCGTCCGACCTCACCGACTGGCTCCGGCGCTCCCGGCTGCGGCTGCCCGTCGGCACCGTACTGATCACCGACGACCAGCTCGGCGCCGCCCGCACCCTGCGCGACGCCCTCTGGCGCCTGGCCGCCGACCGCGCCCACGGCCGCCCCGGCGACCCCGCGGACCGCGCCGCCCTCAACCGGGCCGCCGCCCACCCCCCGCTCGTCCCCCAGATCGCCCCGGACGGCACCGCGGCCGCCCCGCTGCCCGCCGACGGCACGCAGCTCGTCTCCACCCTCGCCCGGGACGCCATCGCCCTGCTCACCGGCCCACACGCCGACCGGATCCGGGAATGCCGGGCGCACGACTGCCGGCTGCTCTTCGTCGACACCTCTCGGCCCGGACGGCGGCGCTGGTGCTCGATGGAACGCTGCGGCAACCGCAACAAGGTCCGGGCCCTGCGCGCCCGCCGGGACACCGACCCGACCGATCCGGTCGCCCCGACCGCCCCGGGCACCTCTGCCGCCCCGAACACCTCTACCGACCCGGTCGACGCGATGCAGGTCACGGAGGCCGTGTCCGCACCGCGCCACCGGACGTTCACCAGCTGATCCACCGTCTGAGAGCATGGGCTGATGCGACCGCTGTACTCCGTCCCCCTCGGTGTCGCCGCCGCCGGCGCCGCCTGCCTCGCCTACTCCGTCGGGTACGAGGTACGTGCCTTCCGGCTCCGCCGCGTCGAGGTCCCCGTCCTGCCCCACGACGCCAAGCCCATCCGGGTTCTCCAGGTGTCCGACATCCACATGGTGGCCGGGCAGGGCAAGAAGCAGCGCTGGCTGCAGAGCCTCGCCGGCCTGCGCCCCGACCTCGTGGTCAACACCGGCGACAACCTCTCCGACCCGCTCGGCGTCCCCGCCACCCTCGACGCCCTCGGGCCGCTGATGGACTTCCCCGGCGTCTACGTCTTCGGCTCCAACGACTACTACGGGCCGGCCCGCAAGAACCCCGCCCGCTACCTCCAGGCCATGCGCAGCGGCGTCCACGGCATGAACAACCCCGACGGCACCGGCAACCGCGGCATCAGCGGCGCCGTCCACAACCCCTGGGAGAAGCTCCGCGACGGCTTCGACGCCGCCGGCTGGCTCGACCTGACCAACACCCGCGGCCGCCTCACCGTCAACGGCCTCGACCTCGAGTTCACCGGCCTCGACGACCCGCACATCCGCCGCGACCGCTACGCCGCCGTCGCCGGCGGCCCCTCCGCCGACGCCGACCTCTCGCTCGCCGTCGTGCACGCCCCCTACCTGCGCGTCCTCGACGCCTTCACCGCCGACCGCTACCCCCTGATCCTGGCCGGCCACACCCACGGCGGCCAGCTCTGCATCCCCTTCTACGGCGCCCTGGTCACCAACTGCGACCTCGACACCCGCCGGGTCAAGGGCCTCTCCACCCACAAGGCCGGCGGCCACCACTCCTACCTCCACGTCTCCGCCGGCTGCGGCACCAACCGCTACACCCCGGTCCGCTTCGCCTGCCCCCCGGAAGCCACCCTCCTCACCCTCACCCCGGCCCCCCGCTGACCCCGACCGGACGCCCGCCGAAACCGGATTTCGTGTCTCGGCGAGCGTCCGGTAGAGTTCTACTCGTCGCGAAGGAGACGGAGCGACAAACAGAAAGACCGGGGTGTGGCGCAGCTTGGTAGCGCGCTTCGTTCGGGACGAAGAGGCCGTGGGTTCAAATCCCGCCACCCCGACCCAGTACAGAGGGCCCACCGGAGAGATCCGGTGGGCCCTCTGACGTTATGCAGGGCCAATTGGGCAGCTGCGAAGGTCCGATGGACTTGCGGATCTTGGTGTCCGGCGCAGCCGACGCATCGTCGGAGAAGGACGGCACCCCGTTCCACGACAGCGCGGCACACGGGCCTGCGCCGAGGCGCGCCGTCAACACCCAGCGGGTCGTCCGCAGCAGGGCGACAGCCCAGCGGGTGAAGCGGCTCCACAAGGGCCAGTGCCAAACGTGGCCTGTTCCTCGCCGTTCCCGGGAAGCGCTGGGTCGCCGTGGGCTCCGCGGCCGGTCCCCAGTTGGTGGAACTGCGGCAAGCTCGCCCGCGTTTCGGGCTACAGAGATGACCCAGCGGCACTCCGGGGGGCCCGATGCAAGAGGCAAGCCACGTCAATGATCTTTGCGCTGCGATCGCCGCACTGCGCGTTGACCGGTCTTCCGGTCAGCCTGCCAGGCACCAGCCGATCACCCTGCTGTGGGCGATCGGGCGAGCGGCGGCGCAGCAGCCGAGGGCGGTCTCGTGGTCCGTCGCACAGGACGAGCTGCGAGCGGTGCTCGAGAAGCACGGACGCCCTGGTTCGGACCCCGCTCCGGAGTACCCCTTCGTAGCCCTGAGCCGGTCGGCACTGTGGGAGCTGGACGGCCACGAGGGGCCCGTTCCACCGGCCAGGGGCTCAGCGGTCCGGCGGTGGCTCGATGATCAGAACCCGACGGGTGGGCTGGAGCACAGCTTCTACGAACTCATGGCCAGTTCGCCCACCGCTCGGGACCGGGTGGTCAGCGCGCTGGTGAGCCGCTTCTTCGACGCGGAGAGGCCCTCGGACTTGCTGGCGGACACCCATCTCGCTGCCGTTACCTATTTCGACGGCTTCGGCCACGTGCCGGGAACAACGGTCGGACAGGTCTTCGCCAGTCGGCGGGCTGCATTCGATGCGGGCGTCCACCGACAGCTCCAGGCCGGGATCTGCGGGACGCAGGAGAAGGGCGCCGAATCCATCGTCGTATCCGGCGGGTACGAGGATGACGAGGACCATGGTGACGTCATCGTCTACACCGGCCAGGGCGGCCGTTTGAAGGACGCACGGATCCAGACCTTCGACCAGCCGCTCACCCTCGGCAACGCCGCTCTGGTCACCAGCAGGACCACGAACGTTCCAGTCCGGGTCATCCGGGGAGAGCCGGACGGTTCCGGGCGCTCGGGCAGCATGATCTACCGCTACGACGGGCTGTTCCGGGTCGTGGACTACTGGCACGCCACTGGCAAGTCCGGCTTCTTGGTCTGGCGCTACCGGCTGGAGCAACTCGCGGCCGACGAGTCGCCGAGCCGTGAAGCCCGTGAAGCCCGGGAAGCCCAGTTCAAGGAACCGGTCGGGCAGGACGCTCCGACCCGCTTGGAGACCACCGTCCAGCGGATCGTCCGAAGCACCAAGGTCGCGAACCACGTCAAGCAGACCCACGAGTTCACGTGCCAGGTGTGCGGGATCCGGCTCGCCACCCGTACCGGTGCCTACGCAGAAGCTGCCCACGTCCGCGCGCTCGGCCGGCCGCACAACGGCCCGGATGTCGCTGCGAACGTCCTGTGCCTATGCCCCAACCACCATGCTCTCTTTGACTTCGGCATGCTGACCATCGCGGATGATCTGACGATCACTGACCACGCCACGGGTGCGGAGATCGGGAAGCTGCGCGAGGCTCCGAGCCATCGGATAGACCGAGCTCATCTGGCCTATCACCGGGATCACCACTCGGAGGGCTGGAAGCACGACGCAGCGAACTGAACACCCAGGGGCCCTGCCGACAAATCGGCAGGGCCCCGGCCGTGTCTCGGGTGGGTCAGAGTGTGGTGGGGAGGGCGGTGCGGGAGGTGATGCCGAGTTTGGGGTAGGCCTTGTAGAGGTGGTGGGCGACGGTGCGGGGGCTGAGGAAGAGTTGGGCGGCGATGTCGCGGTTGGTGAGGCCCTGGGCGGCCAGGCGGGCGATCTGGAGTTCCTGAGGGGTCAGGGGGTTCGGGAGGGCCGGGGAGGGCTGGGGTGTGGGGGCCGGGGCGCCGGTGGCGGAGAGTTCGGTGCGGGCGCGGGTGGACCAGGGGTGGGCGGCGAGGCGGTCGAAGACTTCGAGGGCGGCCGTGAGGTGGGGGCGGGCGTCGGTGCGGCGGCGGGTGCGGCGGAGCCATTCGCCGTAGAGCAGGGCGGTGCGGGCCTGTTCGAAGGGGCGGTGGGTGGTGGCGTGCAGGCCGAGGGCGGCGCGGTAGGCGGGTTCGGCGAGTTCGTCGGGGCCGAGCAGGGCCTGGCAGCGCAGGCGTAGTGCCTCGGCCCAGGGGCGGCCGGCGGCGGTGGTCCAGCGGGCGAAGCGTTCGTAGGCCTCGGCGGCGCGGTCCGGGGTGCCGAGGCGGACGGCGGCTTCGACCAGGTCGGGGACGGCGCGGGTGGCGCTGACGTGGTGCCGGTGCGGGCCGGTGGTGAGGGCGTGGAGGCGGTCGGCGGCACCCGCGGCGCGACCCTGGCCGAGGTCGAGCAGGGCGAGGGCCCAGTGCGCCCAGGGGCGGCCGGCGGCGGGGGCGGCGGTCTGCGGGCCGGTGGTGGCGAGCGCGGTGGTGGCCAGTTCGGTGCAGCGTTCGGTGCGGCCGTCGAGGGCGGCCAGGTAGGCGAGCAGGGCGCTGAGTTGGCTGACCCACTGGTGCTGGCCGGTGTCCCTGGCGAGGTCGAGGGCCTCGGTGGCGGTGAGTTCGGCGTCGGCGTGGCGGCCGTGGAAGAGCTCGGCCTCGGCGAGGAAGAACTGCAGGGTGGGCATCACGCCGAGGGTGCCCTTGGCGCGGGCCTCGGCGACGAGTTCGCCGCCGAGGTCGACGGTCTCCTCGTCACGGCCCAGGATGAGGGTGGCGCCGCAGAGTTGGACCAGGTCGGCGGGGCTCTCGGCGCCGGCCCGGCGCGCGGCTTCGACGGCCTCCCGGGCCGGGGACAGTGTGGCGGGGGTCGGTGCGGCGGATGCCGGTGCCGGGGATGGCGGTGCCGGGGATTGCGGTGCGGCAGTGGGTCGGCCGAGGGCCGGGAGGACGGCGGCGGGGAGGTAGCGGGCGAGCGGGGCGACGGGGTCGTCGGCGGCGAGTGGAAGGGCGGCGAGCCGGTCGAGTACCTCGGCCACCGGCTCCTCCCCCACGTACCAGGCGGCGTGGAAGGCCTGGAACAGCATCCGGGCGGCGTGGGCGGGTTCGACGACCTCGGCGCCAGCGACCTCGGCGGCGGTGGCCTCGTCGGTGGCGGCCGTTTCGTCGGCGGCGAGCGCGAGGGCGGCGTCCAGCAGCAGCCGGTACGCGGTCGGGTAGGAGCCGCGCCAGAAGTGCGCGGTGGCCCGGACATGGTCCAGCAGGGCGTGCGCGAGGACGCTGTCGGTGCGGGCGGCGGCCTCGTCGGCGAGGGTCTCGGCACGCGTCAACTCGCCTTCCTCGGTGGCGGCTTCGGCGGCCAGCACGAGCCGGCGGGTGGCCGCGTCGCGGTCCGGGGTGAGCCGGGCGGCGCGTTCGTACGCGGCCGCGCCGCCGTGGCCGCCACGCCGGCCGGTGCGGACGGCGGTGCGTTCCAGCGCGTCGGCAAGGGCGGCGTCGGGGGCGGTGGCGGCGAGGGCGAGGTGCCAGGTGCGGCGGTCGCCGTCCGGGAGCGCCCCGGCGACGGCGCGGTGGACGGTCAGCCGCTGGTGGTGCGGGGCGCGCTGCAGGATCGCGGAGCGCAGCAGCGGATGGCGGAAGGCGATCCGGCGGTCGGGGGTGACGGTGACCAGACCGGATTCCTCGGCGGGGGCGAGGTGTTCGGCGCCGACGCCGAGCGCGGCCGCGGCGGGCAGCAGGACGTTCAGTTCGCCGCTCTCCTCGGCGGCGGCGACCAGCAGCAGGGTCTGGGTGGCCGGCGGCAGGCCGGTGACCTGGCCGTGGAAGGCGATCAGCAGGCGGCTGGTGAGCGGCAGCCCGCCCGTGGTGTCCGCCTGCGGGCCGGTGGTGACGGGGAGTTCGGTGAGGGCGAGCGGGTTCCCGGCAGCTTCGGCGAGCAGACGGTCGCGGACGGCGGCGGGCAGGTCGGGGCCGGCCCGCTCGGTCAGCAGCCGGGTGGCATCGGCCTCGGCGAGGCCGGTCACCCGCACCTCGGGCAGGCCGAGTTGGCGCTCGGCGGAGGCGCCGGGCTCGGTGCGGGCGGCGAGCAGCAGGGCCACCCCTTCGGCCTGGAGGCGACGGGCGGCGAGCAGTAGGGCGTCCAGGGAGGCACGGTCCAGCCACTGGACGTCGTCGAGCACGCACAGCAGCGGCTGGTCGGCGGCGAGTTCGGCGAGCAGTCCGAGGGTGGCGAGGCCCACCAGCAGCCGGTCGGCGGGGGCAGGGGTGGTGGCAGGGGCGGGGGCAGCGGGCGGTGCCGCGGCCGGGTCTACGGGTGCGTCGCCGAGGCCGAACGCCGCCTCCAGGGCGCGCCGTTGCGGCCCGGGCAGGACGTCCAGCCGGTCCAGACCGGGGGCCAGCAGCAGGCTCAGCCCGGCGAAGGGCAGTTCGGCCTCGTACTCGACGCCGGCCGCCCGGATCACCCGGAAGGCCGTCCCGGCCCGGGCCACTGCGTCGTCCAGCAGGGCGGTCTTGCCGATGCCCGCCTCGCCGCGGAGCAGCAGCGCCCCGGCGCCACCGTCCCGCGCCCGCGCCAACAGGCCGTCCACGGCGGCCTGTTCGTGTTCCCTCCCGTAGAGCATGCCCCGACCCTACCCAGCCGGCCGCCGACGCTCCGGCACAACGGCTACGTAGGGGTGTGCGAATACCTACGCACCCCCATGCCTATCCGTGACCGATTCGCCCGCGGCAGCCCGTCCCTACCTTTGTGAGCAGCGGGAACGACCCGCCAACGGCCCACCGGAACACGGGAGATGACCATGACCGAGATCACCACCGCGATCACCACCGCCGCTCTCCAGCAGCTCGCCGAGCGCTACCTGGCGGTCTGGAACGAGACCGACCCGGCCGCCCGCCGCAAGCTGATCGACGAGGTGTGGGCCGAGGACGGCCGCTACACCGACCCGCTGGCCGCCGTGGCCGGCCGGGACGCGATCGACGCGCTGATCGGCGCGGCCCAGGCCCAGTTCCCGGGGCTGGAGTTCACCCTCGGCCCGGTGGACGCCCACCACGACATCGCCCGGTTCACCTGGAACCTCGGCTCGGCCGGCGCCGAGCCGGTGGTGATCGGCTTCGACGTGCTGGCGGCCACCCCGGAGGGCCGGATCGGCACCGTGCACGGGTTCCTGGACCGCGTGCCGGGCGCCTGAGTCCGGGACGGACGTCCGAGCCGGGCGCGGGCGTCCGGGGCAGACGGACGTACGACTCAGACGGACACCGAGCCAGGCGAATGGCCTGGTAAGACGGACGTACGAGCAAGACGTACGTCCGACCCAGACGGCCGTCCAACTCATACGTACGTCCGTGCCAGACGCCCGTCCGAATGTCCGGCGGACCGGCCCAAGGGGCGCCGCACCCCCACGGCGGCGCCCCGCCCCGCCCCCTGAACGCGGGGCGCCCGAGAGAGGAGACCCGAGTTGAGCACCGCGCTGAAAGCCCCCGCCGAAGCCCCCATCCCCACTGCCTCGGCTGCCCCCGCTGCCCCGGCCACCCCGTCAGCCCCGGTGGCACCCGCTCCCCGGGGTCTGCTGCCGGTGATCCTGACCGCCACCTTCATGACCGCCCTCGACACCTTCGTCGTCAACGTCGCGGTCCCCTCCGTCCAGGCCGATCTGGGTGCCGGCCCGGCGGCCGTCCAGTGGGTGGTGGCCGGGTTCGGCCTGGCCCTCGCCGTCGGGCTGGTCACCGCCGGCCGGCTCGGCGACCGGTACGGCCGACGCCGGGTGTTCGCGCTCGGCCTGGCCCTGTTCACCCTCGCCTCGGCGGGCTGCGGCCTCGCCCCCACGGCGGCCGCGCTGGTCGGCGCCCGGGTGGCGCAGGGCCTGGCGGCCGCGCTGATGGGCCCGCAGGTGCTGGCGATCCTGCGGACGGCGTTCAGCGGCGCCGCGCAGGCCCGGGCCTTCGCCCGGTACGGACTGACGATGGGCGTCGGCGCGGTGTTCGGCCAGCTGATCGGCGGGCTGCTGATCCGCGCGGACCTGCTCGGCCTGGGCTGGCGCAGCTGCTTCCTGATCAACCTGCCGATCGGCCTGGCTTCGCTGGCCGCCGTCCGGCGCTGCCTGCCGGAGTCGCGGGCGCCGCAGCGGCCGGGCCTGGACCCGGTCGGGGTGGTGCTGGTGACGGTCGGGCTGACCGCCCTGGTGCTGCCGCTGATCCAGGGGCCCGGCCTCGGCTGGCCGCTGTGGACGGTGCTCTGCCTCGGCGCGGCGGTCGCCGTGCTGGTGGCGTTCGCCGTCCACCAGCACCGCAGTACCGGCCGGGGCACCCCGCTGGTGGACACCCGGCTGTTCCGCGGCCGCGCCTTCGGCACCGGACTGCTCGCCCAGCTGGTCTTCTGGCTCGGCCAGGCCTCGTTCTTCCTGGTGCTCGCCCTGCACCTGCAGCTGGCCCGCGGGCTGGACGCGCTCGGCGCCGGCCTGGTGTTCACCGCGATCGGCCTCGGCTACCTGCTGACCTCGCACTCCACCCACCGGGTCACCTCGCGCCTCGGCGAGCCGCGCACGATCACCGTCGGCGGGCTGTTGATGGCCGTCGGGCTGGTCCTGCTCGCGCTCGCCGCCGACGCCGGCGCGGACGGCAGCGTCTGGTGGCTGGCGCCCGGGCTGTTCGTGGACGGCCTCGGCATGGGCCTGGTGATCGCGCCGGTCACCACCGTCGCCCTGGCGGTCGTGGAGCCGGGGCTGGCCGGTGCGGCGGCCGGGGCGGTGGCCACCGTGCAGCAGGTCGGCGGCGCCGTCGGGGTCGCGCTGATCGGCCTGGTCTACTACGGCGCCGGCGACCCGACCGCGGCCTTCGTCCGCAGCACCGTGGTGCTGGCGGTGCTGGAGCTGGTGCTGGTGGGCCTGGTCCGGCTGGCGCCGCGCCGTCCGTGAACGCCGTACGAGCACGCCGCTGAGGAAGCCGGGCGGGCGGGGCGATCCCCGCCCGCCCGTTCCGTTCCGTCCCCCCGATCGGGTTGGATGGTCGGATGAGCGAGGAGAAGAGCGCGGTACCGGCGTGGGAGCAGCGGTTCAGGGCGGCCCGGGTGTCGCTGCCCGACTGGGCCGAGGAGGCCCCCGACCGGGCGCTGTACGTGTCCAACGCGACCGGCACCTACGAGGTCTACGCCTGGGACCGTGCCACCGGCACCCACCGCCAGGTCACCGACCGGCCGAACGACACCACCGACGCCGAACTGTCCCCGGACGGCGCCTGGATCTGGTGGTTCGACGACCACGACGGTGACGAGTTCGGCGTCTGGCGCCGCCAGCCCTTCGCGGGCGGCCCGGACGAGGAGGCCGTGCCCGGCCTCGCCGCCTCCTACTCGGCCGGCCTGGCGCTGGGCCGGGACGGCACGGTGGTCGTCGGCCGTTCCACCGACGAGGACGGCACCACCCTGCACCTGCGCCGCCCGGGCGCGGCCGAGCCGGTCGAGATCTACCGGCACGAGGAGTACGGCGGCGTCGGCGACCTCAGCCACGACGCCACCCTGCTGGCCATCGACCACACCGAGCACGGCGACGCGATGCACTCCGCCATCCGGGTGGTCCGGCTCACCGGGGACGGCATCGAGACCGTCGCCGAACTGGACGAGGTCACCGGCCGGGACGAGCCGCGCGGCGTCGCCTGCCTGGGCTTCGCCCCGGTCGAGGGCGACACCCGGCTGCTGGTCGCCCACCAGCGCACCGGGCGCTGGGAGCCGATGATCTGGGACGTCGCCACCGGCGCCGAGACCGCCCTCCCGCTCCGCGACGAGCAGGGCCGCGAGCTGCCCGGCGACGTCTCCGCGCAGTGGCGCCCCGGCGCCGGGGCGCTGCTGGTCGAGCACGAGTACGAGGCGCGCAGCGAGCTGTTCACGTACGACCTCGCGGACGGCCGGCTGACCCGCCTGGAGACCCCGCGCGGCACGGTCGGCGGCGCCACCGCCCGCCCGGACGGCACCGTCGAGTACCTGTGGTCCTCGGCCGCCGAGCCCTCCGCCGTCCGCTCCACCGCGGGCACGGTCGTGCTGCGGGCGCCCGGCCCGGTGCCGCCCGGCTCCGTCCCGGTCGAGGACGTCTGGGTGGACGGGCCCGGCGGGCGGGTGCACGCCCTGGTGCAGCGCCCGCGGACGGGGGGCCCGGGGCCGTACCCGACGGTCTTCGAGGTCCACGGCGGCCCGACCCACCACGACAGCGACTCCTTCGCGGCCGGGCCGGCCGCCTGGCTGGACCACGGCTTCGCGGTGGTCCGGGTCAACTACCGCGGCTCGACCGGCTACGGCCAGGCCTGGACGGACGCGCTGCACGAGCGGGTCGGCCTGATCGAGCTGGAGGACATCGCGGCGGTCCGGGAGTGGGCCGTCTCCAGCGGCCTCGCCGACCCGCAGCGACTGGTGCTCACCGGCGGCAGCTGGGGCGGCTACCTCACCCTGCTCGGCCTGGGCGTGCAGCCCGACAGCTGGTCGCTGGGCGTCGCCGCGGTACCGGTCGCGGACTACCACACCGCGTACGCCGACGAGATGGAGGCGCTCAAGTCGCTCGACCGCACCCTCTTCGGCGGCACTCCGGAGGAGGTGCCCGAGCGCTTCACCGCCTCCTCGCCGCTGACCTACGTCGAGCAGGTGCGGGTGCCGGTGTACATCAGCGCCGGGGTCAACGACCCGCGCTGCCCGATCCGGCAGATCGAGAACTACGTCGAGCGGCTGGAGCAGCTCGACAAGCCGCACGAGGTGTACCGCTACGACGCCGGGCACGGCTCGCTGGTGGTGGAGGAGCGGATCCGGCAGCTGCGGCTGGAGATCGACTTCGTCCGGCGGCACCTCGGGATCCCCGACGGCGGGGCCGGAGCGGCTGGGTGAGACGTCTGCTGACGGTCGCGGGGGCGGCGGTGGCCGGGGTGCTGCTGCTGAGCGGCTGCTCGGGCTCGCACGGGGACGAGGCGGCCTGCCCGCCCCTTGCCCCGGCTCCGGCTCCGGCCACAGCCACGGCCACGGCCACGCCGGGGGCGGGCGGGGCGTCGACCGCTCCGGCCACGCCCCCGCCACCCGCCGCCGCGCCCTCGGTGCCCGCGCCCAGCGGCTCGGCGACCCGGGCGAGCGCGCCGGTGGCCGGGTCGACGGTCTTCCGGGCGTCCGACGAACCGGGCGCGGAGGAGGACGTGGCCGAGCGCGGCGGGTCGAGCGGGTCCACTGGTTCGCACGGCTCCAGCGGGTCCAGCGGGTCCAGCGGTTCGGGCGGCTCCGGCGGATCGAGCGGGTCCAACGGGTCGCACGGCTCCAGCGGGTCGCACGGCTCCGGCGGATCGAGCGGCTCCCAGGGCTCGTCCGGTTCGAACGGCACCAGCGGTTCAAAGGGCAACGGGCGCACCACGCACCACCAGATCGACCACTACGGCTCGAACAACGGGTCGGCCGGCCGCGGCCACTGCCACGGCGGGAGCGCGCCGGTGGACGAGGACACCGCGACGCCGTTCGGCAGCGGAGCCGGTGAAGGCAGCGGGGGCAGCTCGTCGACCCCGTCGGGGACCCCGACCGCACCACTCAAGCCGACCCCGGCGACCACGCCGGCAACCACCCCGGCCCCCGGCAAGCCGACCCGCTGACCGGGCGGCTCAGTCCAGGACCGGGTCCAGCCCGAGGGCCCGGTCCTGCTCCGCCTCCGCCTCCCGGCGCATCAGGCGGAACCACATGAAGACCACGAACCCGCCGAAGACGAACCACTCCAGCGTGTAGCCCAGGTTCTGGAAGGCCCGCAGCGTGAGCCCGTCCCCGCCCTGCGGCTGCACGGTCGGTACGACGGTCAGCCCGGCGGGCACCTGGTCGGCGGAGACCCAGCCGTCGTACCAGCCGTCGTACGCCAGCACGTTCAGCAGCGAGGCCCGGTTGATCATGCCGAGCTGCCCGGCGGGCAGGCCGCCCGCGACCGCGCCGTTGCTGCCGACCGACTCGTTGGCCTGGAGCCGCCCGGTCACCGTCACCGGTCCGGTGGGGGCCGGCTCGGCCGCGTGGGCGGCGCCGGCCGGGTCGGCGGGCGGGTTGCCGGGCGCCCAGCCCCGCACCACGGCGACGGCGTGTCCGTCGGCGGTGCGCAGCGGGGTGAGCACGTAGTAGCCCTGCTTGCCGTCCAACACCCGGTTGGGGACGAGGAGTTGGTGCTCGGAGTCGTACTCCCCGGCAACCGTGACGGGCTTGCCGACGGTCTTCGTGGTCACCTGCGGAGTGGCCGGGCCGAGCAGCGCGTCGATCGGGCGGGCTTCACCCGAAGCGGTGAGCGACTGCTTGGTCTCCTGATGGGTCGAGACGCGGTCCTCGAACCGGCCGAGCTGCCAGGAACCCAGCCAGACGCAGACCGCCACGGCCGCCACGGCCAGGGCTGTGCCGCCCAGCCAGCGCGGAGTCAGGAGGAACCGGTACACACCCCCCACGGTAACCACTCCTCACACCGCGCCGGACCACAGGGTCCGCCTCCGCCCGCCGGATCAGCCCGGGAACACCACGCCGACGACGCCCGCGCCGATCCCGAGCCCCACGCCGACGACGCCCGCGCCGATCCCGAGCCCCACCCCGACGACGCCCACACCCCGGCCCCCGGTCAGCCCGCCGCGGGCGTCCCCGAGGGCCGGGCCGCCGACCCGCCGCCGGACGGCTGGACCCCGCCCCGGTAGAGCGTCCCCCCGCACCCGACCGGCAGCGAGGCCGTGGCGACCGCCGGGCTGCCGGGGGCCGGGGTGTGGGCGATGGTCGCGGTGGGCGGGGCGCCGGTCGGGTTGCCGCTCGGGGTGGCGGTCGGGCTCGGCGCCGCGGTGGGCCCGGAGGTGGGCGAGGGGCTGGCCTGCGGGTTGGAGCTCGGCGCCACCGAGGCGCCGGTGCCGGAGTTCGGGGCCGCGCCGGAGGAGCCGGCGGGGCCCTGGGTGGTCAGGGCCGCCTGGTTGGTGCCGGAGGTCGGCGCGGTGGTGGCGCCGCCGGAGGAGCCGCAGCCCTGGTCCGGGATCCAGGCGAACGGCACCTTGTACCCGGCCTGCGGGGCGAGCAGCGGCGGTTCGGCGTCCATCGCGGGCAGGTTGCCGGCCGGGTCACCGGGGGTGTGGTCGGCGGAGCGGACCCGGGTGCGGTCGGTGCCGTTGACGTCGGTGACGGCCACCGCGCCCGGCCCGCCGAGGCGGCAGCTGCGGCCGGAGACGTTGTACACGGTGAAGGAGCCGTAGATCCGGCCCTGGGTGTCCGCCGGGCCGACCTGGGCGGTGCCCTGGCCGAGGTCGGAGCGGGTGCACAGCGGGACGATCCCGCCGTCCCCGGTGCCGGGGGCCCCGGTGGGGGTGGCGGGACCGGTGCGGGTGGCGTCCGCGCCGGGGCTCGGCGAGGCGCTGCCGGAGCCCGTCGGGGAGCTGCTGCCCACCCCGCCGGGGCCGGAGCGCGTGCCCCCGCCGGTGGTGCTGCCGCCGACCGCGCTGCCGGTGGGGGCGGCGAGGGTCGCGCCACCGGTGTTCGCCGAGCCGGGCCCGCCGGACAGGCCGAGGTGGTCGCCCTCGTGCAGGACGGGCAGCGCGATCGCGACCGCCAGGGCCAGCGCCGCCGCGCCCGTCCAGGCCCCGCGCCGGGCGGCCCGCCGCCGGGGTACGGCCTGACGGATCCGCGGCAGGGCGCCGACTCCGGGCTGGATCCGGTCCACCGCGTGGTGCATGAGCTCGCGCAGCGCCCGTTCCTCGACGGAGAGGTCCGGGAGGTGGTCGTCCCCGGGCCGCTGCCGGGCGCCGTCAGCCATGGCCGGCCTCCATCTGGGTCCGGAGGGCGGCGAGTCCGCGGGAGCCGTACGCCTTCACCGAACCGAGCGAGATGCCCAGGGTCTCGGCCACCTGCGCCTCCGTCATGTCCACGAAGTAACGCAGCACCAGAACCTCCCGCTGACGGCGTTGCAGACCCTTCAGCGCGGCCTTCAGCTGGTCGCGCTCCAAGGCATCGTAGGCACCTTCTTCTGCACTGGCCATGTCAGGCATCGGCTTGGGCAGCAGTCGCAGGCCGAGGATCCGCCGTCGCAGCGTGGAGCGCGACAGGTTGACCACCGTCTGCCGCAGGTAGGCCAGGGTCTTCTCGGGCTCGCGCACCCTGCGCCGGGCGGCGTGCACCCGGATGAAGGCCTCCTGCACGACGTCCTCACAGGTGGAGAGGTCGTCCAGGAGCAGCGCGGCGAGGCGCAGCAGCGAGCGGTAGTGCGCCTGGTAGGTCTCGGTGAGCAGGTCCTCGCTGGTACCCGCGTCGGTACCCGCGCCGGAGTCCGCCGCACCGGGTGCGGCCGCCGTCATCTGGTCGTCTTCCGGCCTACTCGAAGGCCGCGGGGAACGCGCCGGGAAGGCCACCACGGCTCTCGCCCCGATGCCCGCCCTTGCCCCCACCATCGCGTTCGCCACGCCCGTTGGACACTCGATCCCCTGTCATGGTTGCCCAGCCCGGGGGCCATTCTTCCGCATCGGCGGAAGCGGCCTCCAGGGGATTCCCACGGGATTCCGGACAGATTGTGTCGAGGAGCGGACACAGGTCCGGACGTCCTCGGGCACAAGGGGCCCGCAGAACCGGGCTGATGACGGATCCTGAGCCTCCCCCACCGTCAGTCCGGCCCACCGTCAGTTGGGTCCGCCCTCAGCTCGGGCCGCCGTCAGTTCGGCCCGCCCCCCTGCCCAGCCCGGCCCGCCGTCAGTCCGGCGCGACGGTGAGCTCGGCGGCCACCAGCTCGGCGATCTGCACCAGGTTGAGCGCGGCCCCCTTGCGCAGGTTGTCGCCGCACAGGAAGAGGTCGAGCGCGTCCGGCTCGTCCAGCGCCCGGCGCACCCGCCCGACCCAGACCGGGTCGGTGCCGACCGCGTCGTTCGGGGTGGGGAACTCCCCGGCCGCCGGGTCGTCGTAGAGGACCACGCCGGGCGTCTCGCGCAGGATGTCCTGGGCGTGCTCCTGGCTGACCTCCCGTTCGAAGCGGGCGTGCACGGCCAGCGCGTGGGTGCGCACCACCGGGATGCGCACGCAGGTCGCGGAGACCTTGAGCGCGGGCAGGCCGAGGACCTTGCGGGCCTCGTCGCGCAGGCCGAGCTCCTGGGCGGACCAGCCGCCGTCCTGGAGGCCGCCGGTCCAGGGCACCGCGTTCAGGGCGAGCGGGGCGGCGAACGGCCCCTCGTCGGCGATCACCGCGCGCAGGTCGCCGGTCTGCCGGCCGACCTCGGTGCCGGCCACCAGGGCGGTCTGCTCGCGCAGCGCCGCGGTGCCGGCCCGGCCCTCGCCGCTGGCGGCCTGGTAGGTGGCCACCACCAGTTGCTCCAGCCCGTACTCGGCGTGCAGCGCGCCGACCGCGGTGACCAGCGCCAGCGTGGGACCGGCCGGACTGGCCACGATCCCGCGCGGACGGATCCGCAGAGCGGCCGCGTTCACCTCGGGGACGACCAGCGGCACGTCCCCGACGGTACGGAAGGCGGCCGAGTCGTCGACCACCACGACGCCCTTGGCCGCCGCGATCGGCGCCCACTGGGCGGAGACCTCGTCGGGGACGGCGAACACGGCGACGTCGATCCCGGAGAAGGCCTCCTCGGTCAGCGGGACCACCTCGACCGGCACCCCGCGTACGACCGGCGCACGGCCGGCCGAGCGCGGGGAGGCGACGAGTCGGACCTCGCCCCAGACGTCCTGACGGAGCGAGAGCAGGCCGAGCAGCACCTCGCCGACCGCGCCGGTGGCGCCGACGACGGCGAGGTTGGGCCGCCGGGTCACCGCCCGGTGCCCCCGCCCGGCTCCCGGGTCATCGACCGGTGCCGCCGTAGACGACGGCCTCGTCGCTCTCGCTGTCCAGCCCGAAGGCGCTGTGCACGGCGCGGACCGCCTCCGGCACGTCGTCGGCGCGGGTGACCACCGAGATGCGGATCTCCGAGGTGGAGATCAGCTCGATGTTCACGCCCGCGGCGGAGAGCGCCTCGAAGAAGGTCGCGGTGACGCCAGGGTTGGAGCGCATGCCGGCGCCGACCAGCGAGATCTTGCCGATCGCGTCGTCGTAGCGCAGCGACTCGTAGCCGATGCCCTCCTTGACCCGGCCGAGCGCGTCGATGGCCTTCTGGCCCTCGGTCTTCGGCAGGGTGAAGGAGATGTCGGTCAGGCCGGTCGACGCGGCGGAGACGTTCTGCACCACCATGTCGATGTTGACCTCGGCGTCGGCGATGGCGCGGAAGATGCGCGCCGCCTCGCCCGGCTTGTCGGGCACGCCGACGACCGTGACCTTGGCTTCGGAGGTGTCGTGGGCGACTCCGGAGATGATGGCCTGCTCCATCTCGCCCCCTTCGGGCTTGTTCGGGTTGTCGTTGCTGACGATCGTCCCGGGAAGACCCGAGAAGGACGAGCGTACGTGAATCGGGATGTTGTAGCGCCGCGCGTACTCGACACAGCGGTCGAGCAGCACCTTGGAGCCGGACGAGGCCAGCTCCAGCATGTCCTCGTACGCGATCCAGTCGATCTTGCGCGCCTTCTTCACCACGCGCGGGTCGGCGGTGAACACGCCGTCCACGTCGGTGTAGATCTCGCAGACCTCGGCCTTGAGCGCGGCGGCCAGCGCGACGGCGGTGGTGTCCGAGCCGCCACGGCCCAGCGTGGTGATGTCCTTGCTGCTCTGGGACACGCCCTGGAAGCCGGCCACGATCGCGATGTTGCCCTCGTCCAGGGCGGTGCGGATGCGACCCGGCGTCACGTCGATGATGCGCGCCTTGTTGTGGACGGAGTCCGTGATGACACCGGCCTGGCTCCCCGTGAAGGACTGGGCCTCGTGCCCCAGGGATTTGATCGCCATGGCCAGCAGCGCCATGGAGATGCGCTCTCCAGCGGTCAGCAGCATGTCGAACTCACGGCCGGCAGGAAGCGGTGACACCTGCTCCGCGAGTTCGATGAGCTCGTCCGTCGTGTCGCCCATCGCGGACACCACGACGACGACCTCATGGCCGGCCTTCTTGGCGTCAACGATTCGGCGGGCAACGCGCTTGATGCCTTCGGCATCCGCAACGGATGAGCCGCCGTACTTCTGCACGACAAGGCCCACGTGCGCTCCTCGACTAGTGTCGTTTTCCGGGGGCGCCAGGCCCCCGTACCCCCCGGGGGAAAGGGGGGTGCGGTCCGCGCCAGTCTAGCGAGCAGGGGTGCCCTGACCGGCGCTTTCCATATGATGAGACGGCTGTTTCAGCACGTGGGCGGCGGTACGGGCGGTGCCACCGGCAGGTCTGCGGGGCACCGGGCGCCGTTCCGAAGAATCCTCGGACGAATACCGGGTGCCCCGGCCGGATTTCTTTTCCGGGGGGATTGCTGAGGCATTCGTCACAATCACGGATGGCCCGCCGCGACCCCCGGTTACGGCCCGGGTGGGCGGCTCGGGTGGGCGACTCTGGTGCGCGGCTCTGGTGAGCCGCCCGGCCGGTGGCCGACCGGCCGGGACCGCCTACCGGCCGAGGCCGAGCTCGGCCGCCATCAGGTCGCCCGCCTGCTGCTCCAGCTGCTCGTCGGTCAGCCCGTCGTCGTCGGTGTCCGCGCCGTCCGGCGCCGCACCGATCGGGCTGTCCAGCCGGACGTGGGCGATCAGCGACTGCAGCGCCCGCAGGACCGCCGTGCAGGTCGTGCCCCAGTTGGAGAGGTACGAGAACTGCCACCACCACAGCGCCTCGCTGACCCGGCCCTCGCGGTAGTGGGTCAGCCCGTGCTGGAGCTCGCTGACCACGCCGGCCAGATCGTCCGAGATCCGGAAGGCGTTCGGCTTCTCCGGCGGACCGTACGGGTCGAAGACCTCGTGGTAGACGTCGATCGGCGCGAGCAGCGCGGCGAGGCGCTCGCGCAGCTGCTCGCCGTCCGGCTCCGGCCCGGCGTCGGGCTCGAAGCGGTCCTCGGGGACGACGTCCTCGATCGCGCCCAGCCGGCCGCCGGCCAGCAGCAGCTGTGAAACCTCCAGGAGCAGCAGCGAGACCGCGCTGCCCGGTTCGTCGCCCTTGGCGACCTCGGTGACGGCGAGCACGAAGCTCTCCACCGAGTCGGCGATCTGCACGGCGAAGTCGTCCGGCTCGGAGCCGTGGCCGTGGATGTGCGGGGCGGGCGCCCCGGCCTCCGGCTGCGGGGAGCCGTGGGGCTGCTGGTTGATCGTCCGGTCAGACATCGAGCAGTCGTCTCCCTTCGAAGGCGCGACCGAGGGTGACCTCGTCCGCGTACTCCAGGTCCCCGCCGACGGGCAGTCCGCTCGCCAGCCGGGTCACCTTCAAGCCCATCGGCTTGCAGAGCCGGGCCAGATAGGTGGCGGTCGCCTCCCCCTCCAGGTTGGGGTCGGTGGCCAGGATCAGCTCGGTGACCGTGCCGTCCGCGAGGCGCGCGAGCAGCTCGCGGATGCGCAGGTCGTCCGGGCCGACGCCCTCGATGGGGCTGATCGCGCCGCCCAGCACGTGGTAGCGGCCGCGGAACTCACGGGTGCGCTCGATGGCGACGACGTCCTTGGGCTCCTCGACCACGCAGATGACGCCGAGGTCGCGCCGCGGGTCCAGGCAGACCCGGCACTGCTCGGCCTCCGCGACGTTGCCGCAGACCGCGCAGAAGCGGACCTTGTCCTTGACCTCCAGCAGCGCGTGCGCGAGGCGGCGCACGTCGACCGGGTCGGCCTGCAGCACGTGGAAGGCGATCCGCTGGGCGCTCTTGGGCCCGACGCCGGGCAGCCTGCCCAGTTCGTCGATCAGGTCCTGAACCACGCCCTCGTACAACGTCGCGCCTTCCCTCGGATGGTCCGGTGGTGCTCCTGGTCGGAGGTGCCCCGGTGCCATCATCCAACGAATCGGGCGCCGGACACACCGCCCGACGCCCGACTCCCACAGAAATCACATGGGTCCACCGTCTGAACTCCAGACCGTCGACCCCCGTGGTGGGGTCCCTGCCTGGGGTTTCCCTAGAACGGCAGACCGGGGATGCCGCCGCCGCCCAGGCCCTGGGTCAGCGGGCCCATCCGCTCGGCCTGCATCTTCTGGGCCGCCTGGTTGGCGTCCCGCACGGCCGCCAGGACCAGGTCGGCCAGGGTCTCGGTGTCCTCCGGGTCCACGGCGGCCGGGGCGATGGTCAGCGCCACCAGCTCGCCCGAACCCGTCACCGTGGCCTCGACCAGGCCGCCGCCCGCCGTACCGTTCACCTTCGCCTCGGCCAGCTCCTGCTGGGCCTTCGCGAGCTCCTCCTGCATCTTCTGCGCCTGCTTGAGCAGCTGCTGCATGTTGGGCTGACCACCACCGGGGAACACGGCTCACTCCTTGCTGTCACACGGTTCGTCGTTCGTCACGGTCGAGCCTACGGGCCCGGGGCGGCCGCTGTGGCCCCGCTCCCGGGGAGTGCTCAGTTGCCGCGGTGGTGGATCTCCTCCAGCACCGTGGCCCCCAGCTCGCGGATGATCAGCTCCTGGCCGGAGAACGTCTCCTCGTTGAGGTCCGGGTCGTCCTCCTCCGGGATGTCGTCCTCCGGCCGCACCGACTGCACCGGGCGGGCCGGGGACGCCACCGGCGGCGGGGCCTGCACCGGCGCGGGCGCCTGCACCTGCGGCCGGGGCGGTGCCTGCACCGGGGCCGGGGCCTGCGCCTGCGGCGGGGCCTGCACGGGGGCGGGAGCGGCCACCGGCGGGGCGGCCACCGGACGAGCCGGGGCCCCCCAGCCGCCGCCGGCCGGGGCCGGGGCCGCCGGCGGCGCGCCCGCGCCACCGGACGGGTCGACGATGCACTCGATCCGCCAGTCCACGCCCAGCGCGTCCGACAGCGCCTGGCGCAGCACGTCGTCACTGTTGCTGCCGACGAAGCTGTCCCGGGCACCGGCGTTGATGAACGAGACCTGGAGCACACTGCCGTCGAACCCGGCCACCTGGCCGTTCTGGCTGAGCAGGATCCAGGTGAAGCGGCGGCGGTTCTTCACCGCCTCCAGGATCTGCGGCCACAGCTGGCGGACCTGCGCGGCACCCTGCTGCGCGGCCGCGGACGGCTGACCGCCGGGCGCGGGGGCGGGGGCCGGCTGGGCCGGGGGCGGGGTCGGCGCGGGCTGCGGGACGGCCTGCGGCTGCGGCGCGGGGGTGGCAGGGGTGGCGGGAGCAGCGGCGGGGGCCGGTGCGCCGCCGGCGGGCGGGAAGCTGCGCGCGATCGGCCAGGCGCCCGGGGCGGGCCCGGCCGGGGCCGGGGGCTGCACGGGGGCGGGGGCGGGGGCCGGTGCCGCCTCGACCGGCGGGGCCGCCTGCGGGGCCACCGGGGCGGCCACGGGCGCCGGTGCCGGCGCCATCCCGGCCATCGGTGCCGCCGGTGCCATCCCGGCCATCGGTGCCATCCCGGCCTGCGGCGCGAATCCGCCCGCCGCGGCCCGGCGCTCCAGCTTGTCCAGCCGCGCCTGCAACGACAGCTCGTCGCTGTACGCGCCCGGCAGCATCACCCGGGCGCAGATCAGCTCCAGCTGGAGCCGGGGCGCCGCATTGCCGCGCATCTCGGTCAGCCCGGTGTTGACGATGTCCGCGGCCCGGCTCAGCTCGGCCGCGCCGAAGGCGTCCGCCTGCGCCTGCATCACCGCGACCCGGTCCGCCGGGGCGTCGATCAGCCCCTTCTCCCCGGCCTCCGGCACGGTGGCGAGGATCACCAGGTCGCGCAGCCGCTCCAGCAGGTCGGTGACGAAGCGGCGCGGGTCGTGCCCGCCCTCGACCACCCGGTCGATCACCTGGAACACCGTCGCGCCGTCCTGCGCCGCGAAGGCGTCCACCACCTCGTCCAGCAGCGCCGAGTCGGTGTACCCGAGCAGCGCCGTCGCCATCTGGTAGGTCACGCCGCCCTCGGCGGCACCGGCCAGCAGCTGGTCCATCACCGACATCGAGTCCCGGACCGAGCCCGCGCCGGACCGTACGACCAGCGGGAACACCGAGTCCTCGACCTGGATGCCCTCGCGGCCGCAGACGTCCGCCAGGTAGTCGCGCAGGGTGCCGGGCGGGACCAGCCGGAACGGGTAGTGGTGGGTGCGGGACCGGATCGTCCCGATCACCTTCTCCGGCTCGGTGGTCGCGAAGATGAACTTGAGGTGCTCCGGCGGCTCCTCGACCACCTTGAGCAGCGCGTTGAACCCGGCCGAGGTCACCATGTGCGCCTCGTCCAGGATGAAGATCTTGTACCGGCTGTGCACCGGCGCGAAGAAGGCCCGCTCGCGCAGCTCACGCGCGTCGTCCACACCACCGTGCGAGGCGGCGTCGATCTCGATCACGTCGATGGAGCCGGGCCCGCCGGTCGCGAGGTCCCGACAGGACTGGCACTCCCCGCAGGGCGTCGGCGTCGGCCCCTGTTCGCAGTTCAGGCAACGGGCCAGGATGCGCGCGCTCGTCGTCTTGCCACAGCCGCGCGGCCCGCTGAACAGGTACGCGTGGTTGACCCTGTTGTTACGCAGGGCCTGCTGGAGCGGAGCGGTCACGTGCTCCTGCCCGATGACCTCCGCGAAGGTCTCGGGGCGGTAGCGGCGGTACAGGGCTAGGGACACACCACCGACGATATCGGGACGGACGGACAAACGCGTCGCCCCTTCACCCCGGCCCCACTCTCCCCACGGCCCGCACGCCCCCGGGAACGCAAAGACCCCTCGTGCACCCGCCAGAGCCCTCCTACCCTTGCTGCCTTCCGGCCCTGGGGGGGTTCAGAGAGATGACGCCACACGAGGGGCTGACCCCCACACTACCGGATCCCAGGCCCGACGATCCACAGGCCACCCCCACCCCTCGGCCTGCGGGATAGCTGGTCGCGAGCACCCCGAAACATGTACTAAGCTCTCCCACGGAGGATTCGCCTAGAGGCCTAGGGCGCACGCTTGGAAAGCGTGTTGGGGGCAACCCCTCACGAGTTCGAATCTCGTATCCTCCGCCTCTGCCCACCTGGGCAAACGAAGGCCCGGACCGCTCAGCGGTCCGGGCCTTCGTCGTTCCGTGGTTGCAGGTGTTCCTGCTCCGATGGGATTCGGACCTCGCCGATGGCATCGAACACCACAGTCTTGATCAGTGGGAACATCGGGCGCTCCCCCGGGAGAGCGCCCGGCCTGGCTCAGAGCCAGCCGCGCTGGGCCGCCTTGAGGCCCGCCTCGAACCGGCTGGTGGCGTCCAGGCGCTCCATGAGGGCGGCCATCTGGCGGCGCACGGTCCGCAAGGAGACCCCGAGACGCTTGCCGGCGGCCTCGTCGGTCAGGCCGGTGGCGAGGAGCTTCAGCAGCTCCTTCTCGGTGGGATTCAGGCCGGTGTCCGTCTCGCGCTGGCGGTCCGCCCCGAGCGGGACGGCGGTGTCCCAGGCCTGTTGGAACAGGGCGAGCAGCGCGGCCACGATCCCCTCCTCCCGCGTGCAGAGCGCCCCACGGCGGGTGTCCGTGGGGTCGATCGGCAGCACGGCGACCTGCCGGTCGAACACCAGCATGCGAGGCGGCAGGACCGGGGCGGTACGCACCTGTCCGCCGGCATCGGTCATCCACTGCGCGTACGCGAGGGTGGCCGGGTCGTTGCGCACGCTGTCCTGGTAGAGCGTCATCAGGGCGACACCGCGTCCCAGCGCCTCCGCGTCGAGCGGCCTGGACGCGTCGAGGCTCTCCTGGGACCGGCCGCCTCCGGGCATCACCGCCAGGCATTCACCCTGCAGCTCCTTGGCCAGCACCCTCAGCTTCGCCTGGATCGCCTCCATCCCGACCAGGCGCTCCGAGCCACCGACGACGGCGACTCCCGGTCGCAGTTGGGCGCACTCGGCCACCGCACGGACCATCGCCGTCTTCTGCGTTGCCAGTTCGTGGTGGCGGCGGGCGAGCTCCTCCTCCTGCCGAAGGAGCATCAGTTCCAGTGCGACCGGGGGCTCGACCACGCGCAGCCCGGTCGGATGGAAGGGGGAGTCCCGCGCGATCGTGAGATCAGCGAGTTCGTCGAGCGCCTCGCGCACCGTGCTCTCCGGCAGGGCCAGCTGCGCGCACAGCTCCGCGACCCCGACTTCGGGGTCGGTGAGCATCCCCCGGTAGACAGCCTCGACGGTCCGGTCCAGCCCCAGCATTTCCAGCATGAAAGCGCCCCCCAGCTAGCCACTGAAAGATCGTTCCCCAGCTTCGCGGGCGACCTTTCCAGCAAGGTACAGCAGCGGCAACCAAGTCCGGCCACGCGGACCCCGGAGGCCGGAGGCACCAAGGTGACAGGCCCATTGGCTCCTTGGCGCCAGGCCGAACCCATTCCACTGGGCCTCTCCGGGCAGCAAGATATTGATCACCGGCACAGCGGCGAGAACGAAACCCGCTCGCCAGGACCGCTCCGAGGCCTCCCGCCTCCCCACACACTTCACCGACAGGGGTACCGCCATGCCTAACGCCGCCCGCCTGCTCAAGGTCTCCGCCATCACCGCCGCGCTGTTCCTCGGCACCGCACCGGCCGCACTGACGACGGCGGCCGGGGCGCAGACCACGGTGGCAAGCGTCACGGTGGCGAGCGTCACGGCGGCAAGCACCACGGCGGCGAGCGTCACGGCGAGTTCCATCGGCTGGGACGTCACCCCGGCCGGCTCGGCCCTCAGCGGCGGCCCGCAGGCCGACAGCATCGGTTGGGACTGACCTGCCGTGCACATCGTCCACCTGACCCTGCACCAGGTGGTGAGCACGGGCTCCGAGGAAGCCGACGCGCACACCGTGCACGACGCCCTGTGGGCGCACGCCCAGTCGCGCCACGGCCTGGAACACGTCCGCGCCCGTGCCGGTCCGCACGGTATCGACCTCATCCTGTTCCTCCGGGCCGGCAGCCCGAGTGAGGCAGCGGCACATGCGTGCGAGCTGCTCGGCTTCGCCACCAGGTCAAAGATCTTTTCCCGGTACGTCATACCGCTGCTCGGGCAGTAAGGCTCCGCCTTCCCGCAGAGGCCTCCCGCAGAGCCCTCCCGCAGAGCTCTCCCGCAGAGCCCTCCCGCAGAGTCCTCTCCCCGCAGACTCACCGCACCCTGGCACGGCCTCCGCCGCGCCACACCTCATCGAAGGACTTATGTCATGACCATGACCATGCCCACCACCCGTCGCCTCAAGCAGACCGGTCTGGCCGCGCTCATCGCCGCCGCCGCAGTGAGCGGCCTGACGGTTGCCCCGGCCCACGCGAGCACGACGTCCTCGATCGCCGCCACCGCGACCGCAGAGGTCGGCAACGGGCCCTGCGCCCACGGCGGTTACTCGTCCGGGCTGAACAGCCAGAGCACCAGCTGCGACGGCTCCGGCGGCCAGTCCCAGGCCTGGTGCGCGGACTTCGTCGGCTGGGTGTGGTCCCAGTACGACGTCGCCCACCTCTCCGCGATCGACAACACCGCGGCCAGCGTCTACGACTACGGCAAGACCTACGGCACCCTGCACAGCACCCCGCAGGTGGGCGACGCCGTCGTCTACAACTACAACGCCTCCAGCGACTACGCCGACCACGTGGCGCTGGTCACCGCGGTGAGCGGCGACTCCATCACCGTGGTCGGTGGCAACGAGGGCCACTCGAGCGGTCACTCCCAGGGCATCGTGCAGCAGGAGAGCACCTCCCACTACGCGGTGGGCGACGCGCCCTGGAACCAGACCATCAGCGGGTACATCAGCCCGGTCGTGAAGCCCTCGGTCACCTTGAACTACTCGCAGACGATCGCCGGGGACTACAACGGCGACAAGGTCTCCGACCTGTTCGCCAAGGACTCCGCAGGCAACCTGTCCGTCTGGACGGGCAACAAGGGCGCGGGCTTCAGCACCAAGAAGCAGCTCACCAGCGGCTGGAACTTCACCCAGACCGCCACCGCGGACTTCACCGGCGACGGCATGGCCGACCTGGTCGCCCGGGACTCCTCCGGCAACCTCTACCTCTGGAGCGGCAACGCCGGCGGCACGTTCAGCACCAAGAAGCTGCTGACCAGCGGCTGGAACTACACCCAGACCGTGGCCGGCGACTTCCGGGGCACCGGACACGCCGACCTCATCGCCCAGGACGCCTCCGGCAACCTCTACCTGTGGCCCGGCAACGGCGACGGCACCTTCGGCGCCAAGAAGCTGCTGACCGGCGGCTGGAACTACACCCAGACCACCGCCGCCGACTTCACCGGCGACGGCATAGCCGACCTGGTCGCCCGGGACTCCTCCGGCAACCTCTACCTCTGGAGCGGCAACGCCGGCGGCACGTTCAGCACCAAGAAGCTGCTGACCAGCGGCTGGGACTTCACCCAGACCACCGCGGGTGACTTCACCGGCAGCGGCCACGCCGACCTGATCGCCCGCGACGACACCACCGGCACCCTCTACCGCTGGGCCGGCAACGGCAGCGGCGGCTTCGCGGCCAAGGTCCAGGTCACCACCGGCTGGTAGCACCTGCCCCGCCGCTCACTCCGGTGTCCCGCACTGACGCCCCGTGCGGGACACCGGCTGCCCGACTCCCCCTCACGCCCTCACCACGATCGGAAGTCCCATGCGCCTCACCAACCGTAAGAACCGTCACGCCCTGGCCCTGGCCGCCGCCGCCTGCACCGCCCTGGTCGCCTCGCTGGCCGGCGCCGGCAGCGCCGCCGCCGCCTCCGTCAGCACCTGGGAGAAGGTCGCCCAGTGCGAAAGCAGCGGTGACTGGAGCATCAACACCGGCAACGGCTACTACGGCGGCCTGCAGTTCGACCTCAGCACCTGGAACGCCTACGGGGGCCAGCAGTACGCCGCCTATCCCCACCAGGCCACCGAGAACCAGCAGATCATGATCGCCGAAAAGGTCCTGGCCGCACAGGGCCCCGCCGCATGGCCGCAGTGCGGCGCCTCGAACGGCCTCGGCACGGACAAGCAGAGCCCGTTCCCGTCGACGACGCTGAACTACTCCTCGACAACAGCCGGGGACTACAACGGCGACAAGGTCTCCGACCTGTTCGCCAAGGACTCCGCAGGCAACCTCTTCGTCTGGACGGGCAACAAGGGCGCGGGCTTCAGCACCAAGAAGCAGCTCACCAGCGGCTGGAACTACACCCAGACCGCCACCGCCGACTTCACCGGCGACGGACTCACCGACCTCATCGCCGGCGACGCCTCCGGCAACCTCTACCTCTGGACCGGCAACGCCGGCGGCACGTTCAGCGCCAAGAAGCTGCTGACCGGCGGCTGGAACTACACCCAGATGGTGGCCGGCAACTTCCGGGGCACCGGACACGCCGACATCATCGCCCGGGACTCCACCGGCAACCTCTACCAGTGGCCCGGCAACGGCGACGGCACCTTCGGCGCCAAGAAGCTGCTGACCAGCGGCTGGAACTACACCCAGACCACCGCCGCGGACTTCACCGGCGACGGCATAGCCGACCTGGTCGCCAAGGACTCCGCCGGCAACCTCTACCTCTGGACCGGCAACGCCGGCGGCACGTTCAGCGTTCCCGTCAAGCTCACCGACGGCTGGAGCTACAGCCAGACCACCGCAGGTGACTTCACCGGCAGCGGCCACGCCGACCTCGTCGCCCGCGACGACACCACCGGCACCCTCTACCGCTGGGCCGGCAACGGCACCGGCCACTTCGCCGCCCCCGTCGCCCTCACCACCGGCTGGTAGTCGCCCTCACCACCGGCCGGCAGGCGCGGCACGACCCGGACCAGCAGGCCCGGCACCAGGACCAACACCAGGCCAGCAACAGGCCCAACACCAGGCCCAACACCAGGCCCAGCACGAAGGAGTCAGGCCGATGAAACGCGGCAGCAGAGCCACGCAGAAACGTCCGCGCACCGCGGTAGGTCGAGCAGCAGCAGTGGCCACGGCCCTGTGCTGTGGACTCGTCACGGCCCCTTTCGCGGCCGCTGCCCCGGCACTCGCCGACACCACCGGCTGCGCGGCCTACCCGACGCCGCTGGCGGCCACCAGCCGCCCCAGCCCGGCGACTTCGCCGTGGACGGGCAGCTGGGGCACCGCCCTGAGCAACGCCGGACCGGCCGCGCAGTCCGGCGTGTCAGGCCAGCAGACCCTGCGGATGGTCGTGCACAGCAGCATCGCGGGCAACAGCGCCCGGATCCACCTGGCGAACACCTTCAGCTCGGCTCCGGTCACCATCGGCCACGCGACGATCGCCGTCCAGGGCTCGGGCGCGACCCCGGCGGCCACGCCCGTCACGCTGACCTTCGGCGGCAGCCAACAGACCGTCATCCCGGCGGGTGGTGACGTCTACAGCGACCAGGCCGCTTTCCCGGTCACCGCCGACGAGAACCTCCTGGTCAGTATCTACCTGCCGGATCCGGTCAGTTCTGCGCCCTACCACCCGGACGCCCTCACCACCTCGTACACCAGCGCACCCGGCGACAGCACCGACCACGCCGCGGGGGCCGGCAGCACCGGCTTCACCACCTCCTACTACCACTGGGCCTACCTGAGCGGACTCGACGTCACGGCAGGCGGCGCCGGAACGGTCGTGGCCATCGGGGACTCGCAGACCGACGAAGGCCACACCACGGCCGACACCAACCGCCGCTGGGTCGACGACTACGGCAGGGCACTCCAGGCCCAGCCGAACCCGATGGGCGTGGTCAACGAGGGGCTCTCGGGCAACCGCCTGCTCACCGATGCGCCCGGGCAGAAGCCCGGCTACGGGGCCAGCGCCCTCACCCGGTTCGACCGCGACGTACTGGCCCAGCCCAACGCCCGCTCCGTGATCCTCTACGAGGGCATCAACGACATATCGCTCGACGGCGCGACGGACGCCGCCCTGGAAGCCGGGATCCAGCAACTGTCCGCCCGGGCACACGCCAAGGGACTCAGCTTCAGCGTCGCCACCATCCCGCCCTTCGAGGGCAACAGCATGTACTCGGCGGCCAAGGACAACGTCCGGCAGTGCGTCAACGCCTACATCCGCAGCACCTCCGACATCGACCACTACCTCGACTTCGACCAGGCCACCCGCGATCCGCTGGCACCCGGCCACCTCTTCGCCGGGTACTACAACCGGGGTGACGACCAGCTGCATCTCAACGACAACGGCAACCAGGTCCTGGCGAACACCATCGCCGCCCCGCCGACGGCGTCCTCCGTCCCCCTGAACTTCTCGCAGCAGGTGGCCGGCGACTTCCGGGGCACCGGACACACCGACCTCATCGCCCGGGACACCTCCGGCAACCTCTACCGCTGGCCCGGCAACGGCGACGGCACCTTCGGCAGCCGCATCCTGCTCACCAGCGGCTGGAACTTCACCCAGACCACCGCCGCCGACCTCACCGGCGACGGCATCGCCGACCTGGTCGCCAAGGACTCCGCCGGCAACCTCTACCTCTGGACCGGCAACGCGGGCGGTACCTTCAGCACCAAGAAGCTGCTGACCAGCGGCTGGAACTACACCCAGACCACCGCCGCCGACCTCACCGGTACAGGCCGCGCCGACCTGATCGCGGCCGACTCCAACGGCAACCTCTACCGCTGGCCCGGCAACGGCGACGGCACCTTCGGCAGCCGCATCCTGCTCACCGGCGGCTGGAACTTCACCCAGACCACCGCCGCCGACTTCCGCGGCACGGGCCACGCCGACCTCATCGCCCGCGACGACTCCACCGGCACGCTCTACCGCTGGCCCGGCAACGGCGACGGCACCTTCGGCGCGAGGACGGCGGTCACCACCGGCTGGGCCCCGTTCTCCCAGACCACCGCCGGCAGGTTCCGTGGCACCGGCGCCGCCGACCTCATCGCCCGCAACGACAGCACAGGCGATCTCGACGAGTGGGACAACGTCGGCAACGCCTCCTTCACCCGCCCACTACGGCTCACCGGCGGCTGGTAGGCAGCCTCCCTCCCGGTGAGGCCTCGGGGCCCTGCAAGAGCGCGGCGTTCAAGGCCCTGACCGGGAAGGAGCCGACGCCACCCCGCGGTTGCAGCTCTGGTTGCATTCGCCCCCGCCCGTCGCCGTTCAGCGCAGGCACAGTCGGCCACCTCACCGCAGGTCAGGACGCCCGTGACCGCGCCCGAACCGTCGGACGAACATCTGGAAGGCGCTTTGGGGGCAACCCCTCAAGAGTCCGAATCTTGCATCCTCCGCCTTTGCCCAGCAAGGCAGTTGAAGGCCCCGACCGGTTTCCCGGTCGGGGCCTTCTTTGTGCCCTGGTCTCCAGCTCCCGCAGGAGCACCCTGCAGCGGCCTTCGCCTCGGCCGGGCTCTGGGTCGTGTCCAGAGCTTGCCGCCGGGTTAGATGGGCGTCAACATAGACGTATGTCGAATCTGGAGCCGAAGGTGCTCGACCAGGACGAGGCGGCGGTCGCGTGCTGCTCGCCGATGGTCCGCGAGCCGCTGGGTGAGGCGGCCGCCGTCGACCTGGCGAAGATGTTCAAGGCGCTGTCGGACCCGGTGCGGCTGCGGCTGCTGTCGTTGATCGCCTCGCACGAGGGCGGCGAGGCCTGTGTCTGCGACCTGACCGGGCCGTTCGACGTGTCCCAGCCGACGATCTCGCACCACCTCAAGGTGCTGCGCGAGGCCGGGCTGGTCGGTTCCGAGCGCCGGGGGACGTGGGTCTACTACTGGGTGCTGCCCGCCGCGCTGGCCAAGCTGTCCGCGCTGCTCCAGGCCCCCACCGGGGAGTCCGAATGACCGGGGTGTCGTCGGCCCCGGGCGACGGTGACCGCCGTCCGGCCCCGGCCGCCCGCTGACCCCACCGCCCTTGCCCCGTACGCCCGAAGGGCCCCTCGTGAGCACTCCCGCCGTTCCCGCCGTCCCGTCCGTCCCGTCCGTGCTGTTCGTCTGCGTGCACAACGCCGGCCGTTCCCAGATGGCCGCCGCCTTCCTCGCCCGCCTCGGCGGCGACCGGGTCGAGGTCCGCTCGGCCGGCTCCGCCCCGGCCGACACCGTGAACCCGGCCGTGGTCGAGGCCCTGGCCGAGGTCGGGATCGACATCTCCGCCGAGACCCCGAAGGTGCTCACCACCGAGGCCGTCCAGGCGTCCGACGTGGTGATCACCATGGGCTGCGGCGACGCCTGCCCGTACTTCCCGGGCAAGCAGTACCTGGACTGGAAGCTCGACGACCCGGCCGGCCAGGGCGTCGACGCCGTCCGCCCGATCCGCGACGAGATCGAGCGGCGCATCTGCGGCCTGCTCACCGACCTCGGCGTCGAGACCGCCGGATGAGCGGGGCCGTACGCGTCGCCGGCATGGCGCCCGAGCACGCCGACCAGGTCCTGGCCATCTACCGACATGGCATCGACGAGGGCAACGCCACCTTCGAGACCGCCGCCCCGACCTGGGCCTCCTTCGACAACGCCAAGCTTCCTGACCACCGCCTGGTCGCCCTCGACACCGACAACCGGGTCCTCGGCTGGGCCGCCGTCGCCGCCGTCTCCGACCGGTGCGCGTACGCGGGCGTCGTCGAGCACTCCGTCTACGTCCACCCCGGCGCGCGCGGGCGAGGAGTCGGCGCCGCGCTCCTCGACGCACTGATCGCCTCGACCGAGGCCGCCGGGATCTGGACCATCCAGTCCGGCATCTTCCCCGAGAACACCGCCAGCCTGGCCCTCCACGCCCGCGCCGGCTTCCGCGTCATCGGCACTCGCGAACGCATCGGCCGCCACCGCGGCATCTGGCGGGACGTCACCCTCGTTGAACGTCGCAGCCCCAGCGTCGACTGACCAGGACGCCGTCCGGGACCGGGACATGGGCCGCCTGCGGACCCTGCCCACCCAGGCAGGCCGCCTCCGCCACCGCGACAGTCGCGGGGCTGGGACAGCTGCGCGTACCGCCTGGGTGATGGCGCGGCCGGCACGACACCCGGAGGCGTACGACTACGCGATGGCGCACTTGGACGGCGAGGAACGGGCCGACAAATCGAGTGCGAGCGTTCCGGTTCGGGTGATACAAGGTCCGTGTGACTGAGCAACTCCACTTCCCCACGCTGCTGCGGATGATCGACGAGCGGTCCGCCGCGTTCCGCGCGGCCGTCGCCGCCGCCCCCAGCCTCGACGCCGACGTCCCGTCCTGCCCGGGCTGGACGCTGTACGACCTGGCGAACCATCTCAGCGAAGGGGACCGCTTCTGGGCCCACATCGTGCTGAACACCGCGCCGGGCGACGAGCGGCCGAGCAAGGACGGGCTGACGGCGCCCAGGGAGCGCGAGGCCCTCATAGCCTGGCTGGCCGACTCGACGGAGCAGCTGCTCACCGCTCTGCGCGAGGCCGGCCCGGACCGGGGCTGCTGGGCCTGGTGGGAGCCGCTGGCCTCGCCGCACACGGTGGCCGCCGTGGCCCGCCGCCGCGTCCCGGAGTCGATGATCCACACCTACGACGCCCAGCTGGCCTCCGGTACCCCGCAGAAGCTGCCGACGACCGAGGCGGTCGACGCCATCGAGGAGTTCCTCGCCACCGTCTGCACCGTCACGGTCCCGTGGCCGGGCGAGCCCGCCACCATGGACTACCACGCGGCCGAGGCCGGCTCCTGGCGCCAGACGGTGGACGCCGCCGGTTCCCGCTTCACCCGTCTCACCGCGGCGGAGGCCGCCGAGAACAAGCCCACCGCCGCCATCTACGGCACGGCGAGCGAGATGGCCCTGCTCATGTACATGCGCATCCCGAACGACTCGCTGCGGATGGAGGGCGACGCCGACCTGCTCCAGCGGCTGCAGAACGGGGGCTGAGGCTGCAGAGCATTCCCGGAGAAGGTCCTTAGACCGGGCCTACTTGGGGGGCAACCCCGCACGAGTTCCAAGCTCGTATCCTCCGCCTCCGCCCGCCAGGGCGAAACGAAGGCCAGGACCGTCTCGACGGTCCTGGCCTTCGTCGTCCCGTGGTGGCTCCTCGCCCGCGACCGATCCGGCTGCGTCTGCCCCATGTCCGTTGTGCGCAAGGGGAATCCGCCTCATGCAAACCTCATGGTTCTTCACGCAGACTGACCTGGCATCAGCGCGTCGAAGGGGGGGTGGTGTCCAGCCTCGTCCGGCCGCGCAGTACCTCCATGGCACTGGCCACAGCGCCGCCACCCTGACCGGCCCCGTTCTGCGGCGGCCCGCAGCAGCAGAGGAAGTTCCGTGTCATCTCGTACCGGGTACAGGATCGCCGCCCTGCTGGTCAGCGCGGCGACTGCAGGCCTTCTCGTCGTCACCGGCGCAGTACCGGCCGGAGCGGCGGACACGTCCGATGACGCCAACGGCGGTGGGTTCCTCACTGCCGTGACGGTGCCGGACCCGGCCGACGGAAGTGGACCGGGCGCGGAGGTGGCGCCCGACGATCCGGTGATGTTCGACGAGCTCACGCCCGACGTACTCGACGGTTCCGATGACTCCGTGCCCGCCGCACCGGGCGTGTCCGACCCGGACGCGGAGGTCGCGGCGACCCGGGCGGCTGTGGTGCACGCGCGGACTCCGGCCAACACGATGTGCAGCGGCACGTGGACGCATCCCGTCTCAACGGTGCAGTTCCAGCGCGCCTCGGGCGGAACGCTCGCGTGGAGTTTCAAGCTCTCCAACGCGGCCAAGTCCGCACTCGGCCCGGTGGTGACCGTGACGATGCCGTTCTCGTACGTCAACGGCAAGGCCGTCAACCCGCCGTACCACCCGCACACCGAGCCCAACTGGTACAACTACCACGGCAGTCTCAACCGCTTCCAGTTCATCGGTGGTGGCGGCGGCAGCATCCAGACCGGCGACAAGGTCACGTTCTACTGGTTCCTCAAGGGGTCGAAGCCCGGCACGGCGGCCGACCGCTACATCACCTGCCGGGTCCCGAGGCCCGGCAGCGCCTGACACCCCGGGAGGCAGCGGCCATGAGCGACAACAGCGGTGCGGTCCGGCGGATTTCCATCATGTCCGGCCGCCACGAACTGACGGTCCATTCGCTGTCGAGGTCCGAGGAGTCCTTCACCCTGGACTACTCGATCACGCCGCCGCTGCCCGACGACCTCGAAACCGCCTCCCCGTCCGGTACCCCGGTGTTCATGTGGCTGGAAGCCGTCGACGACCTCGGAAACCGCTACGACGACGTCGGCGGCGCCCACGGCCTCAGCCCGGACGGCAGCCGCACCTCGGGGACCATCTCAGGACGGCCCGGCCTGCCACCGGAGGCGGGATCACTGACCGTGCGACTCATGTTCATGGCGGGCAACGACGAGTTCGGCTATGACCTGATGTTCGCGCCCCTGGCAAGCGACTGACGGAGCGTCACTCGCCAGGATTCAGCGCTCGGCGTGCACGGCGCTGATCCCGAGCGAGGACGGACGGGCTCCGGGCTCCGGCCCCCGCAGGCCGAGGGCTCAGCCGTAGAACTTCGACTGAGTGCGCTGCAGCCGGCGATCCATCAACGTGTGCCGTGCATCGCTCAAGGCGCTCATCGTCGGCGCGTCGAGCTCCGGGATGAGCCGGATGAGCGCCTCGTCGGTGGCTTCGATCAGGGCCTCCGGGTCATCGGAGGCCCGGGAGATCTCGTCGAGCTTCGCCAACTCGGAAGCAGCTCCGGGGACGATGGGAACCTGCAACGCGCTGACCTCGCTGGGCACGAGTTCGAGAACGCCGCCGCCGAAACTCCGCCCCTCGACTTCCGCAGACAGCATCGTGAGCGAGTTGTGGAACGCCGCGGTGAAGTCGTCTGCCGTGATCGGCGCCCCCGCGAGGATCTGCCCCTTGTAGATGGTGTCGGTCGTGACGACCTTCGCGTGGTTGGAGATCACGCGCGGGTAGCGGTTGGACCGCTTGGACAGCAACAGGTCACCGGCCGGCACGACCGGCACCCGGTACCAGGGCGTGCGTACGCGGCACTTGAAGCGCTGGTCGATCTCCTGGCTGACGCCCTCGTCGAGGTACTGCCGCGCCGACTTGTGAGCCTCCGGCGAGGACTTGGTCGCTGCGAAGCTCAGGAGCCAGGCAGGCTGGCCGGCGTCGGCCAGAGCCTGCTGCTCTTCGCTGGTGAAGACCAGCCCCTCGGCGTGGCGCGACCGCGGGAGCAGCGGGATCGCCCACTCCTCGAGGGCGTACGCCTTGATCTGCTCGGAATCGACGCAGAAGTAGCCGTTCGCGCCCGTCACGGTCGAGACACTGAACCGTGCGACGTTGCTGAGCGACTTCACCGTGGAGATCGACCGGACGGCGGTCAGGGCGTCGTTCTGCTCGGGCGACAACAGGTAGTTGGTCCACGTGCCTGCACCCGGTGCAACCGTGTGCGACCAGGATCGGATGCCGCCGCTGTGGTCGTGGAACTGGATGGTCGAAGGGGTGGTGGCCCCCTTCGACGTGCGGCCGCTGAGGATCAGGACCTCCTGCAGGACCGAGGGGAACGAGCCCGGCTGGAAGAGGTCGATGACGAGGTCGGTCGTGTTGGCCAGGAGCCAGTTGCGGACAGCGTTCGCCGAGATGCCGGTCAGGAACTCGGTCGGGAGGATGACGGAGAAGACGCCGCCGTCCTGCAACTTCGAGAGGGACAGCAGGAAGACGGGAATCCAGAGGTTCGACACAGAGGTCCCCGCCGTGCCCAGCCCGGAACTGATCTCCTTGGCTCGCTGCTTGTCTCCGTCCGAGATGAACTGGAACCGCACGTAGGGTGGATTGGCCAGCACCCAGTCGAAGTCGGAGTCGCGCCCCTGCGACCACTGGAGCACGTTCTGGTTGACCACGCGGCCCGGCAAGCCTGTCGAATCCAACGCCTCGGCCGCCTTGGCGGCCTCCTCGGCGAAGATCTCGACGGCCTCGACCGTCCGGACGCGGCGGGCGATGTCGCTGCGCCCGATCCCCCGGAGGAAGGCGCCGTCCCCGGCGGACGGCTCGAGCACTCGGAGCTCCGACCGACCGTCAAGCAGTTCGGCGGACCGGCGGATGCAGAGCTCGACGAGGACATCGGGCGAGTAGAACCCTCCACGCAGCTTGTCGGCGCTTACTTCGTCCCGTGTCCGCATCGAAATCCACTTCTACTTCAGTTACTGAAGCAGTGACTCTACCCCACGCCTACGCCCCACCGTCTCCGGGCGCGCAATACCCCCTGTGGGAACCTGAGGGGCATGAAAACTCGCTTCGTCGGGCAGCCCTTCGCCGACCACCCGAACCTGGTGGACTTCATCGAGCACGCGAGGGACGACGGGTTCGACGAACTCAGGATCGCAGTCGCCTGGGCCAAGCGGTCCGGCCTCGGGCGGGTCTGGGACGTACTCGAGGAGTTCCGCAAGCAGGGCGGCAAGGTGCTGCTGATCCTGGGAGTCAGCGAGGGCGGTGCCACCAGGGAGGGACTGGAGCTCGCCCTCCAGGTCGCCGACGAGGGCTACGTCTTCCACGACCCGCGACGCACCTTCCACCCCAAGGTCTACTTCGCCTCCTCGCCCGGCCAACGCTCGCTGCTCGTCGGTTCGAGCAACCTCACGGCCGGCGGGCTCGGCTGGAACTACGAGGCTTCGATGTGGGTGGACTGGGACGCCGGCGAAGGCAACGACGTCACGGACCAGGTGTCGGCGTGGTTCGACGGCCTGATAGCCGAGACGACGTCGTGCAGTCCCCTGACCGCGGATCTGATCACGGCCCTGGAGAACAGCGGGGACATCGTCATCGGTTCCGAGTCCCGAGCGCGGCGCGTGCAGAAGAAGAAGTCGGACACGCCGGAGGACAGCGACAGCACGACCGTGACGACGATCAACGGCCTGTTCAAGCCGGTGCCGGCCGGCCTGAGGAAGCTGCCGGGCCTGAGCTCCAAGATCGCCCCGCTCGCGCCCGCTCCCGGCGCGACGGCGACGAAGAAGGCCACGACCAAGGCGACGGGCGCATCCGGGGCGCCCACGACGGTGAAGGCGCCGGCGCTGGCGGGACCCGCCCCCTTCCCGACCGCGGACGTTCAGCGGCGTTGGATCAAGGAGCTCGACAACACCGCGGCGCAGCAGGTGAAGTCCGCGGCGAGCAATCCGACCGGCAACCTGCGCCTGAGCCAGGAGAGCGCCCCGATAGACCACAAGCACTACTTCCGCGACGACTTCTTCGGCGGCCTGCCGTGGACGCCGACCGAGGGCAAGGACACGGAGCAGGAGGTCTTCGTCGGGTTCCACACCTGGATCGACGGCACGGACCACGGAATCCAGGAGCTCAGGCTCAGCCACGACCCCAAGAGGATCTCCGGGCAGGGAAACGTGCCCACGGTGCTCCACTGGGGCGTCCTGGCACCGGAGCTGCGGGGGACCAGCTACGTCGGGCTGCACATAAGCCTGGAACGCACGACCGGCGGCGAGTACAACCTGGTGATCTCGCAGGCGCCTCGCGGGAACTACCTGGTCTGACCAACGCTCCGGCTTCGCGAAGGCCCGGACCGCTTCGACGGTCCGGGCCTTCGCTGTTCCGGCGGGTCGGAGGCATCGCCCGGAGGGTGCGGGGCCGCGGGGGCTGGACCGTCCGGGGTTTCCGGGGTGGTGGGTGGCGGATGATGGGGAGGAGCAGGGGGTCCAGACGTGAGGGGCGACGCAGTGGCTGACAGCGGATCCGGCGGGTCGGGAACGGAGCCCGGGGTGGACGGCGGGGAGCCCGGGGCGGTCGCGGCGGCGGTGGTGCCGGCACGGCCGCAGTCGGGGCGGCAGCAGTCGGAACCGCGGTCGGGCCGGCGGTCGGTGGTCCGGCGGGTGGCCGTCCTGGTGTTCGTCCTGCTGGTGCTGTGCCTGCCGCCCTGGTGGACGCTCCTCGGGTCCGGGGCCGGCTGGCCGCTGCCGGTGGTCCTGGCGGGCACGGCGGTGTTCGCCGCCTGGCTGGTGTCCTTCCCGTTCCTGATGGTCGCGGGCCACGGCTCGCGGCGGAACGACCGGGCGGCGCGCCTCGGGGACACCAGCCTCGGGGTGATGTGGGTCCTGTTCACCTGGTCGGTGCTGGGCGGCCTGGTGAACCTCGTGCTGGGCGGGCTCGACCTCGGCGGCGCCGACCGGGCCAGGACGGTGGCCGCGGCGGTGGCCGCGGTCTCGGCCGGGCTGCTGGCCTGGGGACACCACGAGGCGATGCGGGTGCCCCGGGTGAAGCGGCTGGACGTCCACCTGCCGCGGCTCGGCGGCGGACTGGACGGGACCAGGGTCGTGGTGCTGGCCGACACCCACTACGGGCCGATCGACCGGGCGGACTGGTCGGCGCGGGTCACCGAGGCGGTCAACGCCCTCGACCCGGACGTGGTGGTCCACGCCGGGGACATCGCCGACGGCACCCCCGCCCAGCGCCGCGAGCAGTCCGCACCGCTCGGCGCCGTCCGGGCCCGGCTGGCCAAGGTCTACGTCACGGGCAACCACGAGTACGGCGGGGAGGCCCAGGGCTGGCTGGACCGCATGGCGGACCTCGGCTGGGAACCCCTGCACAACCGCCACGTCGTGGTGGAGCGCGGTGGGGACGCCCTGGTGCTGGCCGGCGTGGACGACGTCACCGCGGAGTCCTCCGGCCTGGCCGGGCACCGCACCGACCTGGCCGGCGCCCTCGCGGGGGCGGACCCGGAGCTGCCCGTGCTGCTGGTCGCCCACCAGCCCAAGTACGTCCCGCGGGCCGCGGCCGCCGACATCGACCTGCAGATCTCCGGACACACCCACGGCGGCCAGATCTGGCCGTTCAACTTCCTCGTCCGGATCGACCAGCCCGTGGTGCACGGCCTGAGCCTGCACGGGCTGCGGACCCGGCTCTACACCAGCCGCGGCACCGGCTTCTGGGGCCCGCCCTTCCGGATCTTCGCCCCGAGCGAGATCACCGTCCTCACCCTCCGCACGGGCGAGGCCCCCACCGACCGGTAGCGGCCACGACGACAACGCGCCGGGCGGTTCACCGAGCTGATGCTCACCGAAGGTCCGCCCGGCGATCACCGCCGGCCCCGTCACCCGCTGAACCCGGCGGACGGGTGTCAGGGCGGGCAGGTGTCACGCCGGGCAGGTGTCGGGGCGGGCAGGTGTCACACCGCCACGACGGCTATCTCGTGGACGGCGTTCCGGTCACCGGTGAGCGGCTGGACCCGCCCCGCGGAGTCGGTGGCCCGGCAGCGGATCCGGTGCGCCCCCAGGGTGAGGTCGTGCCGGAGCCGGAACCGCTGCCAACTCGGGTCCGGGCCGCGCCCGTCCAGTTCGGCGGGCTGCCAGTCGGCGTCGTCCACCGCGACCTCGACGGCCGTCACCTCGGTGGAACTCCAGGCGTAGCCCGCCAGTTCACTGACCCCGGCGGGCACGGTGGAGCCGTCCCTGAGGCTGAGCAGCTTGCTGCTGACGTCCTTCTCGCGGACCGGCCGGGCCTCGCTCTCCCCCGGCAGGACCCGGGTGTACAGGCGGGTGGTGAAGAGGTGCTCGGGCCGTTCGGCGGCCAGCACGATCCTGGTCAGCCACTTGACCGAGTTGGTGCCGAACATCCGCGGCGCCACCGCGCGCACCGGGTACCCGTGGTCGGGGCGCAGTGGTTCGCCGTTCATCCGGTGCGCGAGGACCACCTCGGTGCGGGCCTGCTCCAGCGGGAGGTCCTTGAGGAAGCTCACGTCGCTCTCCCCCGCGAAGTCGCCCCGGTCGGCGCCCTCCAGCCAGACGTGCCGGGCCTCCAGGCGCGGGCCGGCCAGCGCCAGCACCTCGGCGAGCGGGACGCCCTCCCACTCCAGGTTGGTCACGGCCCTGGTCGGCACCGTCGGCTGCAGCGGATTGCCGAAGCACTCGTGGACGGCGGTGAACCTGGTCTGCGGCAGCCCCCGGAGGGCCTGGAAGTCCAGCCGCAGGGGCCGTTCCACCAGGCCTTCGACGGTGAGCGACCAGCTGTCGGCGTCGAGCTCCGGTCGCCGGCCGAGGTGGTTGCGGATGAAGACCTCCTCGACCGGGGTACGGAAGGCGTCGGGCGTCTCCGGATCCGTCCTGAACATGCGTCATACCCCCGTACTGATGTCACTGTTCCGGGATCGACGGTACAAGGAGCGACTGACAACGAGTCGCGCGGGCCCCCAGGCCAGGAGGGGTGCCGTTCGGCAGGGCCCGAGGGGACGGGGACGTCCGATTCCTTCAAGACCCCGCCCCCGCGAGCCGCCTACCGTGAGGCCATGGACAGCACATCCGCACCACAGTTCGCGTTCATCGGCCTCGCCGTCTCCGACATGGCCGCCTCGGTCGCCTTCTACCGGCGGCTGGGACTGGTCTTCCCCGAGGGCGCCGAGCAGGAGCCGCACGTCGAGGCCGAGCTGCCCGGAGGGCTCCTCCTGGTCCTGGACGCCGAATCGACCATCCGCTCCTTCCACCCGGACTGGCAGCCGCCGACCGGCGGCGCCCGGGCCGCCCTGGCCTTCCGCTGCCAGAGCCCGGCGCACGTGGACGCGGTGTACCAGGAGCTGACCGGCGCCGGGTACCAGAGCGAACTCAAGCCCTGGGACGCCTTCTGGGGCCAGCGCTACGCCTCGCTGCGCGACCCGGACGGCAACGGGGTCGACCTGCTCGCACCACTCCAGGGCTGACCGCGGGGCCCGCTCCAAGGCCTGAACCAGGGCCCGAACCAGGGCCCGAACCAGGGCCCGAACCAGGGCTCGAACCAGGACCCGAACTACGGCCGCTCCGACAGCAGGTCCGTCACCCGCACGCCCGCCAACTCCCGTACGTCGCGCGACAGGTGCGCCTGGTCGGCGTAGCCCGTCCGGGCCGCCGTGTCGGCGAGCGGGACGCCGGCCCGGGCCAGCCGCAGGGCGCGCTGCAGCCGCAGGATCCGGGCCAGCGTCTTGGGACCGTAGCCGAAGGCGGCCAGTGAGCGGCGGTGCAGTTGCCGGGCGCCGAGCCCGACGGCCTCGGCGGTCTCCCCGACGCTGCGCCCGGCCGCGAGCGCGCCGGCCACCGCCCGTACCAGCGGGTCCTCGGGCCGGGCCGCGGCGGCCAGCTGCAGTGCCAGTTCCTCCAGGGCGACGGCCGGGTCGGGGGCGGCGTCGATCCGCTCGGTCAGCCGGCGCACCTCGGGGCCGGGCAGCAGGTCCGCCAACTCGACCCGGCGGTCCCGTAGTTCGGAGGCCCGTACGCCGAGCAGCAGCGGCCCGGTGCCGGGCCGGAACGCCCGGGTGTCCGGTCCGGCGACCAGCAGCCGGCCCTCGGTCCAGAGCAGGTCCATGCAGCCGTCCGGCAGCACCAGGCCACCACCACCGGCGCCCGCGCCCACGTCGGCGCTCTTCGTCCACAGCACCGCCCCGGGCAGCCTGGACGCGCGTTCCGCGTAGTCGGTGGGCATGTTCGAAGGCTACGCGCGCCGCACGGGCGGCGCGTTCCGGACGCCCGAAGGCCCCGACCGGCGAACCGGTCGGGGCCTTCGGGGAGCCTGCGGGGCCTGCTGGGGACCGTTCGCAGGGCCGTACGGTCAGGCCGCCACCTCGGCGCCGGCCTCCGGAGCCCCGGCGCCCTCCGGAGCCGGCTCCGCCGTACCCGCCGCACCGCCCGCCGGACCGCCCCGCATCAGCACCAGGGTGAGTGCCGCCGCGACCAGGGCCGCGATCCCGCCGACCGTGAAGGTGGTGGAGGTGGCGGTGTTGAAGGCCTCCCGGGCGACCCGGGCCAGGGTGCCGTCGCCGCTGCCGGCGGAGAGGGCGAGGGCGTCGGTGATGGCGTGCCGGGCCGGAGCGGGGGCGTCGGCGGGCATGGCGCCGGTGTAGGTGCTGGAGAGCACGGTGCCGAGGATGGCCACGCCCAGGGCGGCGCCGGACTGCTGGATGGTGTCGTTGAGCGCGGAGCCGACACCGGCGTGCTCAGCGGGGATGGCCCCCATCAGCGCGTTGGCGGCGGCCGGCATGCCCAGGCCGGCGCCGATGCCGAGGACCAGCATGGCGAGGGCGACCTTGGGGAAGCCGTCGCCGACCGAGAGGGTGGCCAGCAGCCCGAAGCCGCCCGCGATGACCACCATGCCGATCGAGGTCACGACCCGGGCGGCGAGCTTCTTGCCGAGCGCGGCGCCGATCACGTTGAAGGCGAGCGAGGCGACGGCCAGCGGGAGGAAGGCCAGACCGGTGTCGGTGGGCGAGAACTCCAGCACGAACTGCAGGTACTGGGTGAGCACCAGCATCAGGCCGCCGGTGGCGAAGGTGAGCAGGACGAGGGAGAAGCTGGCGCCGGTGAAGACCCGGTTGCGGAACAGCTTGAGCGGGACCATCGGCGAATCGGTGCGGACCTGGCGGATGCCGAACCCGACCAGTGCGGTGATCGCGACGGCCAGCGAGCCGAGGGTGTTGGCGTGGGCGAAACCGTCCCGGGGGAGGACGATGATCGACCAGACCAGCGCGGTCATGCCGACCATCGAGAGCGCCATGCCGGGCAGGTCGGTCTTGCGCCAGGGGCCCTTGGACTCGGGCATCAGGACGATCGCCGCGACGATGGCCACCGCCGCCACCGGCACGTTGAGCAGGAACACCGCGCCCCACCAGAAGTGGGCGATCAGCGCGCCGCCCAGCACCGGGCCGCCGACCAGGCCGATCATGGCCACCGCGCTCCAGGCGGCGATCGCCTTGGGCCGCTCCTCGTCGTCGAAGACGGTGATCAGGATGGAGAGCGTGCTCGGCATCACGAGGGCCCCGCCGACGCCCATCAGCACCCGGCCGGCGATCAGTTCACCGGGGCTGGAGGCGACGGAGGCGACCAGTGAGGCGGCGCCGAACAGCGCCAGCCCGATGATCATCACTTTTCGTCGCCCGAACCGGTCGGACAGGCTGCCCGAGGTCAGCAGCAGGCCGGCGAAGACCAGGATGTACGAATCGATGATCCACTGGATGTCCTGCGCCCCGGCCCCGAGGTCCTCCGCGATCGGCGGGATGGACACCGTGAGCACCATGTTGTCGACCACCAGCACCAGGCTGCTGAGGCAGAGCACGACCAGGATGAGCCAGCGACGCGGGTGACGATCCACCGCGTTCCCCCTTCGGTTCGGCGCCTCGGCCGCAGCCCTGCGCACGTCCTCGCGTCGGCGGCAGCCGCGCGGTAGTCCTCGTGGCGCACCCCGTCCGCCGTCTCCGGCCGAACGGTGTGCGCTACGCCGAACACTGTACGGAGGCCGAACACTGTGCGCAAGACCGTACGGCGTGCGCCCTCCGAACAGTGTTCGCAGGACCGTACGGTGTTCGGCGTAGGGGCCTATGCTGGACGAACTGCCCCCGACCAGGGGGCCAGTGGAATCGTGGAATGGAGAGCCTGATGACGGCCAAGTCGGAGGACATCGCACCGGAGCACCGGACCGCAGCGCAGCCCGGCATCGCCTCGCCGTGGAACCGCCCGCAGAAGCGGCGCACCCAGCCGGCCCTCAGCCGCGAGCAGATCGTCGCCGAGGCCTTCGCGCTGCTGGACTCCGACGGCATCGAGGCGCTGAGCATGCGCAAGCTCGGCGCCCGGCTCAACGCCGGCGCGACCTCCCTCTACACCCACGTGGCCAACAAGGAGGAGCTGCTCGCCCTGGTCGTCGACCACGTCTTCGGCGAACTCCCGCTCGCCCGCTCCGAGAACGCCGAGGACCCGGCGGTCTGGCGCGCCGCCATCGTCGAGTGCACCGAGGCCGTGCGCGCGGCCGTGGTGCGCCACCCGTGGATGGTCGGGGTGCTCGGTGACGTCGGGATGATCTACCTCGGCCCCAACTGGATGCGGCTCTCCGAGGCCCTGCTGGCCCTGATGGACGCGGCCGGCTTCGAACTCGGCGAGGCCAACGACGTGATGGGCGTCGTCATGGGCTACACCATCGGCACCGCCACCGTGGAGGCCGCCTGGCTGAGCGCGCTCGCGAAGAGCGGGGAGGGCGAACAGGAGTTCATGGACCGACTGCTGCCCGCCGTCGTCGAAGCCACCCGGCCGTACCCGCACCTGCACCGGCTGTACACCGTCCAGGTGCCGGAAGAGGTCGAGGCGGGCCGGGACAGCAGCTTCCTGCGCGGCCTCAACGTGATCCTGGACGGGATCGAGGCGCGGCGGGCCAAGTCCTGAGCCCCGGGGGGTCGGAGGGCCAGGGCTCGGCTCAGCCGCGACGGTCCCTCAACTCCCGCTGAGCGCCTGGACCTCGGCATAGTCGGGCACCGGACCGACCGGCCCGCCCGAGGCCACCGCGGCGGCCGTCGCCACCGCCGCCGCCAGCGCCGCGCGGTACAGCAGTCCGCCCGTACTGACCCGGGCCACCCCGAGCCCGGCCAGCTCGACGAGGCTCGGACCGGTCGGCGTCCAGAGGACGTTGAGCGGGACGGACAGCCGCCCGACCAGCTGGGCGATCGCCGCCGACTCGCTCAGCCCGGGCACGAACACGCCGTCCGCGCCCGCCCGTCGGTACGCGTCCAGCCGTCGTACGGTCTCCGGCTCCGGGGCGTCGTGCCCGCACCAGTAGGTGTCGGTGCGGGCGTTCACGAACAGCTCCGGCACGGCGGCCTTCACCGCGGCGACCTTGGCCGCGTGGAGTTCGGCCGGTGCCAGGGTGCCGTCCGGCCGGCCGTCCTCCAGATTGATGCCGACCGCCCCGGACCCGGCCAACTCCACGGCCAGCGCGGCGACTTCGGCCGGATCGTCACTGAACCCGGACTCCACGTCGACGCTCAGCAGGTAGTCGTCGCGGCCCAGCCGGCGGGCCAGCCGGACGGTCTCCGCGCGGGTGGCGGCGGCGCCGTCGGGCAGTCCGGCGGCGGCCGCCACGCCCAGGCTGGTGGTGCCGATCGCGGGGTGGCCGGCGGCGGCCAGGGCGGCGGCCGAGGCGTGGTCCCAGGCGTTCGGGAGCAGCAGCGGGCGGCCGGGGCGGTGGTGCAGGGCGGCGAAGGCGGTCAGCGGGGCGGGGGCGGTCATCGGGTCTGCTCCTCGGTCATCGGGCTCTGCTCCTCGGTCGTGGTGACGGGTCCGGCCGGAGCGGCTCCGACCGGGCCGATGGGTCCCAGCGAGTCGGCGTAGTAGACGGTGCCCTCGGCGAGGTGACGGACGATCTGCCGGATGCTCCAGCCCGTCCCCGGCGAGTCGTCGAGCTGCCGCTCCGGCAGCGCGGCGACCCGGTGGGCCCAGATCGCGCCGAGCCGGGTGAGCCGGCTGCGGGCCTCGTCCAGGTCGGCGACGGTGAACGGCGCCAGGTCGGCCGGGGTGGTGACCAGCGAGGCGTGCCAGTGGTCGGGGGCGGTCGGTGCGCCGACCAGCCGGGCCTCCACCTCCGCCAGGTGGTCGACCAGGTGGTCGGCGACCCGGCGCACCACCTTGTGCGGGGTGTACGTCCGGCCGTCGGCGTTGACCACCGGTCGGCCGTCCCAGGCGGTCCAGCTGTCCGCCAGGGCGAGCATGTGCCGGACCGCCGCCGGGATCAGGGCGGCCGGTTCGGCCCGGTCGAGCTGGTCCTGTTCGGCCCGGTCGAGCTGCTCCCCGGCGGGCGGCAGCGAGCCGTCCGCCGGGTCGGAGGCGCCGAACAGGATGCCCTCGGCGATCACCAGGGCATGTGCGCGGCCCGGGCAGAGCCGGGGCTCGGCGCCGAAGGCGAGCGGCTCCCGGCCGGGCTCCCGGGCGGCGTCCAGGTCGAGCAGCACCTGCGCCCCGGACGACACGGCGACCCCGCCGATCACGGTCGCCCGGGTCGCGAACCGGCGCATCGCCCGGACCGGCGGGTCCTCCCGCAGCACTGCGGCCAGGTCCCGCACCCCGCCAGGCCCGGCCTGGCCGACGCCACCGCGCCGGGCATGCTCGACCAGGGCCGCGGTGGCCTCACAGGCCTGCACCAGCAGGCCGATCCGGTTCGCCGCCGTCTCCGCGTCCGCGTCGCCCATCGCGGGCAGCAGCCGGGCCACCGCCGCATCCGCCTCCGGGTCGTCCGGCGCCGGGTCGAAGTACGCCCGGGCGACCGCCTTCACGTCCCACGCGACGGCCTCCGGCCCGGCCAGGCCCAGCGCCGTCGCCAGCACCCGCACCACCCGCAGCCGTACGTCCGGTTCGTAGCCGCCCGCGGCCAGGGTCCGCAGCAGGCCCTGGTCCAGCCGTGCCAGGTCGGCGAGGACGAGTGCCCGGCGGCGGGCGTGCGGCTCGCCCGCGCTGAACCGGGCGACGGCGGACCGCAGCCAGGCCACCGTGCCGTACCGGCCGGGCGTCGCGGGCGGCGGGACCAGCGCCGGGTCGGCCAGGGCCGCGGTCACGTCCTCGTAGCGGGCGAAGATCACTTCGTTCATGCCGTCATCGTGGCCCCGAGTCGTTTCGGCCCCGGCCGAACCGTGCCGGGACGACCATGGAGGCATGCCCGACCACGAACGCACACCGGTGGACCACCGGGGCTCCCCGCTCGCCGCCCTCGCCGCGCTGCTCGCCGACCCCACCCGCGCCGCCTTCTGCTCCGCCCTGCTGGACGGCCGCGCCTGGACGGCGGGCGAGCTGGCCCGGGCGGCCGGGGTCGCGCCGTCCACGGCCAGCGAGCACCTGTCCCGGCTGATCGCGGGCGGCCTGCTGAGCGAGGAACGCCAGGGGCGGCACCGGTACGTCCGGCTGGCCTCGCCCGCCGTCGCGACCCTGATCGAGGACCTCACCGTCTTCGCCGAGACCGGCATGGAGGCCCCTGGGAGCACCGCCGCCGGGAGCACGGCCGGAGGGAGTCCCGGCGAGCCCGCCCGCCGGACCGGACCGGCGCCCCGCACCCTCCGCGAGGCCACCCGGCAGAGCGCCGAGGCCCGCGCCCGCACCTGCTACGACCACCTGGCCGGCCGCCTCGGTGTGGCCGTCGCCGAGGCCCTGATCGACCGCGGCCTGGTCAGCGACCTCGCCGGGCTCGCCGTCACCGAGCGCGGCCACGCCTGGCTGGCCGACCAGCGGATCGAGCTGCCGCCACGGACCGGCCGCCCGGGCGGGCGCCCGGTGGTGCGCAGCTGCCTGGACTGGACGGAGCGCCGCACCCACCTGGGCGGCGCGCTGGGCGCGGCGCTCTGCCGCACCGCGCTGGACCGCGCCTGGGTCGAGCGGATCGGCTCCGGCCGGGCCCTGCGGGTCACCCCGGACGGCGGCCGGGCGCTGCGCGAGCTGCTCGGCGTCGAGGTGTCCTGAGCAGCGCCACCCCTTCCGCCCTCACCTACTGCCCTCGCCTGCTGCCCGTACCGACTGCCCTCGCCACGCCCGTCCGGGCGAGGAGCCGCCCGCTCAGCCCATCGACTTCGCCCCGTCCAGCGCCTCCCGGATGATGTCCGCGTGCCCGGCGTGCTGCGCGGTCTCCGCGATCAGGTGCAGCAGCACCCGCCGGGCCGACCAGCTCGCCCCCGGCTCGAACCAGGGCGCCGGGGGCAGCGGGTGGCCGTGGTCGAGGTCGGGCAGGCTCCGGACCAGCTCGTCCGTACCGCGCGCCACCGCCTCGTACCCGGCGAGCAGCCCGGCCAGGGTCTCGCCGTCCGCCATCCGGAACTGCGCCGCCCACCCGTCGCCGCCGGAACCACCGCCGGAGCCACCGCCCCCACCGGAGCCGCCGTCCCCGCCAGAGCCGCCGTCCCCGCCGCGCATCGCCTCCGCTCCGCCGGTGATGAACCGCGCCCAGCGCGCCTCCACCGCCGCCACGTGCTTGATCAGACCGCCCAGGCACAGCTCGCTGGCCGTGGTGCGCCGCGCCGCCTGCTCGTCGGTGAGGTCCCGGACGGTGCGTCGCAGCAGGCCGCGGTGCTTGTCCAGGGTCTCGACGAGGTCCTCGCGCTCACCCATCAGACGTCCACCGTCGGCGGCTGGTCGCCCACCGTGCGGCCCAGGTCGATCAGCCCGAAGGCCGCGCCCTGCTGGTCGCCGACCGCCGCGAACCGTCCGAACGGGCTGTCCATCGGCCCGAAGTACACCTTGCCGCCGCGCGCCGTCAGCCGCCCGATCGCGGCGTCGGTGTCGTCCACGGCGAAGTAGACGCTCACGTACGAGGGCGCCTCGGGCGGCAGGAAGTCGCCCTCCGCGCCCATCCGTCCCAGCACCGGCCGGCCGCCGACCAGGAACATCCGGTAGTCGAACTGCTCGGAGTCCATCTTCCGCACGCCGTACGGGAAGACGGCCGGGAAGAAGGCGTCGGCCTTCCCGGGCTCGCGGGTGACGAGCTCGGCCCAGGCGTACGCGCCGGGCGCACCCTGCTTCTCGAAGCCCTCGTGGGTGCCGCCCTGCCAGACCCCGAACACCACCCCGCCCGGGTCCTTGGCGATCACCATGGTGCCGAAGTCGCCGACCTGCATCGGCCCCATCACCACCTCGCCGCCGTTGGTCCGGATCCGCTCGGCGGTGGCGGCGGCGTCCGGCGAGGCGAGGTACAGGCACCAGGCGGATTGCGCCTGCGCGCCGGGCATCGGGGGCACGATCGCGGCCACCGCCTTGCCGTCCGAGTAGGCCTGGGTGTAGTTGCCGTACTCCGACGAACTCTCGCCGAAGGTCCAGCCGAGGACGTCCCCGTAGAAGGCCTTGGCGCCCTCCAGGTCGGTGAACATCGCGTCGGCCCAGCAGGGTGTGCCCTCAGGTAGCGCTGCCATCTCTCAGCCCTCGTGTACGACGGTGCGGGCGCGCGCCGGAAGGCGCGCACGGCCCCCGACTCGCCAGCCTAGCCACGAGGCGGCGCACCCGCGCGGGCTGGCCGCGCGGGTGCGTCTCCGTCCGGGAGGGTCCGGCTCCGGCAGGGGCCGGTCAGCTCGTCGGGGCCGTCACGCCGAACGGGGGGCGCAGCGAGGCGGTGCCAAGACCGGTCGGACCGAACGGCGCCGCACCGGTGCCGGGGCCGGTCCGCACAACCGGGGCAACCGGGGCAGCCGGGGCAGCCCCCGCCCGGGCCCGGACCGCGCCCACCAGGTCCCGCTCGGCGCCGAAGTGCCGCTCCAGGTCCTCGGTCCGGTACCGGCGGCACTCCCGGTGCCAGTTCAGCACGCCGGCCAGCCAGTTCTCCAGCTCCCGCACGTACCCGTCGAGCAGCCCCCGGGCCGGTGCCGACAGCCCGAAGTCCTCGTACATCACCGGGAGTTCCTTCTGTGCGACGTGCTGGAACTGCTCCAGCCGCGAGTGCATCAGGTCGTCGACGATCCGGACCGCCGACGGATAGTCGCAGTCGAAGAAGTTCTGCACCACCAGCACGATGTTGTGCAGCTCGCCCTCGTACTCGATCTCCTTCTGGTACGAGAACAGGTCGTTGACCATGGCGCCGTAGTCCATCGCGGAGTTCTCCAGCGCCCGCATCGAGCCGTGCCCGTAGACCTCCTCCGGCACGGTCCGTCCGTGGCCGAGCCGGGCGAGCAGGGTGGTGAGTTCGGAGCCGAAGGTGGTGCGGCGCATCTCCAGGTAGTCCACCGGGTCCGGGATCCGGTTCTGGATCTGGTTGGCGAGCTCCCAGATCCAGCTCGCCGTCATCACCTCGACCGACTCCCGCAGCCGGCCCCGGGCCTCGACGGTCATCGGGGCGGCGGTGCGCTCCCAGATGTCGGCGAGGGAGCGCTCCAGCGCGTTGGCGGGCTCGGGCGCGGGGGTGCCGTCCACCGGCATGAACAGCGGCAGCCGGGCGGTGGCGGCCTTCGCCCCAGCCAGGTCGCGGGTGCGGCCGAAGACCACCGGATAGTAGTCGTCGGCCCAGGTGCCCCAGGCCAACCAGGCCGAGGCGACGTCGAGTTCGTCGACGGTGGCGTCCGGCTGGAGGCCGGCCGCGCAGAGCGCGAGGTCGTAGTCGCGCATCGACTCGGCGTCCCAGATGCCGGAGCCGGGGACGCCGGGCTCGGCGGGGGCCAGCAGCCCGACCCGCTCGGCCCACTCGACCACCCGCTCCCGCGCACCGTCCAGGTGCGGGCTCAGCGTGAGGGCGAACGGCAGCTCGAACTCCGGCAGCTGGGAGGGCCCGACGGGCCGGTACGGCCGGTTCCCGTACGACCGCGCCCGCCGCACGGCCGGCGCCGCCGTCGGCCCGGTGCCGGCCGGCGCGCCGCCACCGGCCGCCCCCTTCCGCAGGATGTCCAGGGCCGAGGTGCCGATCCCGCCGATCGCGTACTGGTCCCACCAGTTGCCGGCCCCGGGCATCCCCGGCAGCCCGCCCCCGCTGCCCGGCGGCACCCCACCGGCCGAACCCGCCCCACCGGCCGAACTCGCCGCAGCACCACCGCCGTTCATGTACCGGCTCGACCGCATGTGCCACTCGTGCCCGCCGGACTGCCAGTCCTGCAGCCCCTTGACGTACGCCAGCACCCGGGCCCGGCCCACCGGGTCCAGCCCGGACTCCTCGAACAGCACCGGCAGTTCGGTGAACACGGTGTTCTCGAACTGCTGCAGCCGTGAGGTGAGCAGGTTGTTCACCGTCTCGGCGGCCTCCTGGGTCGAGCACTCCAGGAAGTGCTCCAACACCAGGATGCCGTTGCTCAGTTCACCCTCGTCCTCGACCTCGCGCTGGTACGAGAAGATGTCGTTGCGCAGGTGCACGCCGTCGGAGAAGGCGTCCATCAGCACCCGTAGCGCCCGCGAGCCCGACACCTCCGCCGGCACCTCGGCCCCGGCCGCGTACTCCACCAGCTGCGCGGACCACGGCGCGCCGCCGACCTTGCGGCGCATCTCGATGTACTCGACCGGATTGGCGATCCGGCCCGCGTCGATGTTGGCGAGCTCCCACAGCGACTCGTTCAGCAGGTTGCGGGTGCTCTCCGCGAACCGGACCCGCCAGTCCGCCCCCATCGCCGGCACGGTGCGCCGCCACAGGTCGGCCAGCCCGGCCTCGACCGGGTTCTCCGGCTCGGGCACCGGCGCGGCCGGGTCGGCGGGCATGAACAGCGGCAGCCGGTCGAGGTGCGCCTTGCCGGCCCGGCGGTCGTTGGTGCGCTTGTACATGTCGAGGAAGTGGTCGTCGAAGAAGAACACCCAGACGTACCAGTCGGTCACCAGCGACAGCGCCTCGGCGGAGGCGTCGGGGTGGGTGTAGGCGCAGAGCAGCCCGTAGTCGTGGGCGTCCAGGTCGGCCTGGTCCCAGATCCCCGATCCCTCCAGCATCCCCATCTCCCGGGCCCAGAGCGAGGAATGGGCCCGCGCCTCCTCCAGATGGGGATTGAGGCGCGCCGGGTGCGGCACGTAGAAGGACGGCAGTTCGAACGGCTGGCTCACGGCGGCGGGCCTTTCTCGACACGTCGTTGGGGATCAAGGATGACCCCTCGTCACACCCCGGCGCCGCCACAACCGAAACAGTCATACGAGATGCCCCACCCCTGGAACAATGCCGCCCCGCACCCCTGGGGGCGGGCCACCGGTCGGTGGTCCGCCCCCAGGGGTGCGGGGTGGTCAGGCCGCCAGGCCGAGGACGAGGGAGGCGGCGACCGGGGCCAGGTAGATCAGCGGGAAGGGGATGTGGGCGTAGGCGCGGGCGCGGACGACGGTGATCACAGCGCCGAGGAAGTAGAGGACGATGCCGACGGCGGCCGCATAGCCGACGGCCGGGATGACGAGGCCGACCAGCAGGCCGAGGGCGCCGGCGGCCTTGGCCAGGCCGAGCCAGGTCCACCAGGCACGCGGGACGCCGTACTCGGCGAGGGGCCCCACGACGTACTCGGCCTTGGCGAAGACGGAGTAGGCCGAGAACCCGACCAGGAGGGCGCCGAGGATGGTGACGAGGGTGTGGGCGACGGACATTGGAGGGCTCCCGGTTCGGTCGGTGGTCGATCCGATGTGCTCGGATCCGGTCGGACACAGCACTGACCCGGCCCGCGCGACGGATGTGACGGCCGCGGACAAATATGTTTCCGCCGCACCCGCCAGCAGCCCCCGACAACCGCTCCGCCGACGAACAAAGCAGGCCTGACAAGGGGTTGAACACCAAGACTTCCCCAGCTACGGGCGTGTTGACGGTGTCCACCCACGCCACGTCATCCAGACTGGGCGCCGACCGACGTCAACTCCGAGGAGGCCCCACCTCATGAACGTCACCGTCCGGCTCGCCCAGCAGCCCGAGGCCGACGAACTGCTCGGACGGAGCGCGCTCGCCGCGCTCGTCGGCATGCTGCTGGACCAACAGGTCCCGATGGAATGGGCGTTCACCGGCCCGCTGACCATCGCCCAACGGCTCGGCCGGGACGATCTCGACGCCCACGAGATCGCCACCTACGGCCCCGAGGAGTTCGTCGCCCTGCTGTCGGCCAAACCGGCCGTCCACCGCTACCCGGCCGCGATGGCCAAACGGATCCAGCAGCTGTGCCAGTTCCTGGTCGCGCAGTACGACGGCGACGCCGCCGCACTGTGGAAGGGCGCCCGCACCGGAAAGGAGCTGCTCAGCCGGCTCAACGCGCTGCCCGGTTTCGGCAAGCAGAAGTCGCAGATCTTCCTGGCCCTGCTCGGCAAGCAGTACGGGGTACGGCCGGAGGGCTGGCGCGAGGCGGCCGGCGCGTACGGCGAGGAGGGCGGGCACCGCTCGGTCGCCGACATCACCGGGCCCGAATCCCTCACCCTGGTACGGGAGTTCAAGCAGGAGATGAAGCGCGCCGCGAAGGAGGCCAAGGCCGCCGCGAAGCCCCGCACCACCACCCGGTCCGTCACCGCGGCTGTCACCGGGGCCGCCACCGGGGCCCGTTGAGCCCACCCGCCGGGTCGGCGGCGGCTACCGCCCGGCCGGCACCGCCACGTAGGCGTACCGCCCGCGCACCGACCGTACGAAGTACCGCCCGTGGCTCTCCGCCGCGAGCAGTTCCCGGTGCACCCGGGGCGGCACGTCCGCGTACCGGTAGACCCGCCCGCCGGTGAACTCCAGCTCCAGCACCCGCGCCCGCGGGTCGTACCCGACCGAGCGCAGCACCGAGGAGTCCACCGCCGTACGGTCCATGACCCTCCCAGTGTGCGGCGAGGGGGGGGGGGGGGGGGGGGGGGGGGGGGGGTGCGGAGGGGGGGGGGGGGGGGGGAGCAGCGAGCTTGCCAGCGCCGACAGCCTCGTCCTCGCCGTAGCGCG
>NZ_JBVHYH010000007.1:0-64283 GCF_055569135.1 Kitasatospora sp. NPDC029367 | reverse complement strand
AAACAACGCCGGCCCCCCCCTCTCGCTCCCCACCCCCTCCCTGCGCGGCGGCCCCCCCCCCCCCCCCCCCCCCCCCCCCCCCCCCCTCGACCGGGAGGAGCGGAGCTCAGACCAGGACCGGCTGCTCCACCGCGTCCTCGTCCGAGCCGCCGGCCTCAGCCGGGCCGGTCCCCTCCGGGCCGCTGGCCTCGACCGGCGCCACCGCCCGCTTGCGCGGCAGCGCGAACATCAGCAGGAACACCGCCGCCAGCACCCCCGCGACCCACCACATCGCGTGCACGAACGCCCCGCCGAAGGCCGTCCCCAGCGCGTCGGGCGCGACCACGTCGTCCATCGCCCCGAAGAAGGCGACCGACACCAGGCCGAGCCCGAGCGCGTTGCCGACCTGCTGCACGGTGTTGATCAGGCCGGAGGCCGAGCCGGCGTGCCGGCGCGGCACCTCGGACAGCACCGCGTCGGTGATCGGCGCGACGATCAGCCCCATCCCGAGGCCCATCACGACCAGCGGCAGCGCCATCTGCCAGGCCGAGATGGCCGTCCCGTACCGGTCGGCCTCCCAGATGTAGGTGAGCACGCCCGCCACCATCACCAGCGCGCCCGCCTGGAGCACCTTGCGCCCGAAGCGCGGCACCAGCTTCTGCACCGACAGCCCGGCCGCCGTGGAGACGGCGATCGAGAAGGGGATGCCGGTGGCACCGGCCTTGAGCGGGCTCCAGCCGAGGCCGACCTGCATGTAGAGGGTCCAGACCAGGAAGAAGATGCCCGTCGCGACGCCGAAGGCCAGCTGCACGCCGATCCCGGCCGCGAAGCTCTTCACCCGGAACAGCGACAGCTCGACCAGCGGCGAGCCGTCCCGCCGGGTCTTGACCCTCTCGTACGCCACGAACAGCAGGAACACCGGCAGGCTGCCGGCCATCGACAGGTAGCCCCAGAGCGGCCAGCCGGCCTCCCGGCCGTGGGTCAGCGGGTAGATCAGCATCAGCAGGCCGAGGCTGGCCAGCGCGACGCCGACCAGGTCGAGCTTGAGCGCGTGCTCGGCCTTGGACTCGTCGATGAAGCGGCGGCCGAGGAGCAGCCCGGCGATGCCGACCGGCAGGTTGATCAGGAAGATCGGCCGCCATTCGAGGCCGAGCAGGTTCCACTCGGTGAGCAGCGCACCGATCATCGGACCGGACACCGCGCCCAGGCCGACCACCGCGCCGAACATCCCGAACACCTTGCCGCGCTCCTCCGCCGGGAAGGTCGCGTGGATGATCGACAGCACCTGCGGCACCATGAGGGCGGCCGTCCCGCCCTGGAGGATCCGCATCGCGACCAGCATCTCCGGGCCGGTGGCCAGGCCGCAGAGCGCGGAGGCCAGCGTGAAGCCGGTGATCCCGATCAGGAACAGCCGCTTGCGGCCGTGGATGTCACCGAGCCGTCCGCCGGTGATCAGCCCGATGGCGAAGGCCAGCGCGTAGCCGCCGGTGACCCACTGGATGGCGCTGAACGAGGCTCCGGTGTCCTCCTGGATGCTGGGGATGGCGATGTTGACGATGGTCACGTCCACCAGGTCCATGAAGGAGGCGACCATCACGATCGCCAGCGCGATCCACCTCCGCCGGTCGGCTCCCGCCGTACTCATGCCGTTCTCCTCGCTCGTCCTCTTCTCCACGCCGAGGACGGTAGCGGCCATGTAGGTCAGGAGCTGTCCCAGTTCCTCCGGCATGCTGGACGGCATGACCGACACCCCGGCCCGGCTGCTCAACCTGCTCTCCCTGCTGCAGACCCCGCGCGAGTGGCCCGGCAGCGAACTCGCCGAGCGGCTCGGCGTCAGCCCCCGCACCATCCGCCGCGACATCGACCGGCTGCGCGAGCTCGGCTACCCGGTGCAGGCCAGCATGGGCGCGGACGGCGGCTACCGGCTGGTCGCGGGCACCGCGATGCCGCCGCTGCTGCTGGACGACGAGGAGGCGGTGGCCATCGCGGTCGGCCTGCGGGCGGCCGCCGGACACGCCGTGGTCGGCATCGAGGAGGCCTCGGTACGGGCCCTCGGCAAGCTGCTCCAGGTGCTGCCGGCCCGGCTGCGGCACCGGGTGGGCACCCTCAACACCGCCACCGTGCCGCTGCTCACCGGGGACGGCCCGACTGTCGACCCGGAGGCGCTGACCCTGCTGGCCGGCGCCGTCACCAACCACGAGCGGCTGCGCTTCGGCTACCGGGCCCGCGACGGCGCCGAGACCCGGCGCAACGTCGAACCCGAGCGCCTGGTCTCCACCGGCCGCCGCTGGTACCTGATCGGCTACGACCTGGACCGGGACGACTGGCGGCTCTTCCGGGTCGACCGGATCGCCGACCCCTTCGCCACCGGCGCCCGCTTCACCCCGCGCCCGCTCCCCGCCGAGGACGCCGCCGCGTTCGTGGCCAACCGGCTGCGCCGCTCGCCGACCCGCTCCATGGTGGCCACCGTCCACCGCCCCGCCGCCGAGGTCGACGGCTGGATGCCCTGGGCGGGCGACTACCAGATCGAGCCGATCGACGACCACAGCTGCCGCCTGCGCGCCCGCGCCGACTCGTTGAAGTGGATGGCGGCCGGACTGCTGATGCTGGACTGCGACTTCGAGGTGCACGAACCCCCGGAGCTGCGCGAGCACCTGCGCACGGTCGCCCTCCGGGCCGGGCGCGCCGCGGACGGCGGCCGCGCCCGGTGGTCCGGCGGCACCCCGACGGCGGGTGCCACCGGCACCTCACCGCCGTAGGGCAGCCGGAGGTTCGGGCACCGCGCTGCTCAGACCCCGTACTCGCCGGTCAGCAGCGCGCGGCCGAGGGTGTGGAAGGTGAGGTGGAAGCCCACCTGGGCCGGCGGGGTGTCGGCGCTGACGTCCAGCTTCTCGACGTCCAGCGCGTGCACCGCGAACACGTACCGGTGCGGGGCGCCGGGCGGCGGGGCGGCGCCGTCGTACTTGTTGGCGGGGAAGTCGTTGCGGCCGTGGAAGGAGTCCGCGCCGGGCAGGGTGTCGTCCGAGGAACCGGCGCCGCGCGGCAGCCCGACGGTGTCGGCGGGCAGGTTCAGGGCGAGCCAGTGCCACCAGCCGGAGCCGGTCGGCGCGTCCGGGTCGTAGCAGGTGACGGCGATGCTCCGGGTGCCCTCCGGAAGGCCGGACCAGGCCAGCTGCGGCGAGAGGTTGCCGCCCGCGTGGATGAACTCCTGGTCCAGCGTGGCGCCTTCGGTGAAGTCCTCGCTGCTCAGCGGGAAGGACGGCACCGGCGGCAGGAACTCGTACGGCAGCGGCGGGCGAACGCTCATGGGTGCACCTCTCACGGTCGGGATGACATCGGTCACTGTAATGGGGTGCACGACCGATCCGGCGGCCCCTACAGTCGATTCCATGGCCTCGAAACTCGCCCAGTTGCTCTCGGATTCCCGCCGCGCGCTGTTGACCATGCTCGGGATCCAGGCCGTCATCTGGTCGGTCCAGGTGGTGAACTGGCTGGACAACTACGACCTGTCCAGGGAGTACGGGCTGCGCTCGGAGCGGGTGGACGACCTGCCCGAGATGTTCACCATGCCCTTCCTGCACTTCAGTTGGGACCACATCATCTCCAACTCCTGGCCGCTGTTCGTGCTCGGCTTCCTGGCCGCCTACCGGGGCATGCGGAAGTTCCTGCTGGCGAGCCTGGTGATCACGGTCTCCGGCGGGCTCCTGGTCTGGCTGCTGGAGAGCCCGAACCACGTGACGGCCGGGGCGAGCGGCATGGTCTACGGCTACCTCGGGTACGTGGTGCTGCGCGGGGTCCTGGACCGCAACGTGCTGGACGCGGTCGTCGGCCTCGGCGTCGCCGCGGTCTACTGGACGATCCTGATCGGCGTGCTGCCGGTCTTCCCCGGCGTCAGCTGGCTGGGCCACCTCGGCGGGCTGATCGGCGGACTGGCCGCCGCCGTCCTGCTCCGCGACCGGGCCCGCCGGAAGCCGGTGCCCGCGGCCCCGGCTCCGGCCTCCGCCTCCGCCTCCGCGCCCGCCCCGGGCAGCCCGAACGCCGCCCTGCTCAAGGAGCTCGACGACCTGGGCCTCTGAGGGCCCCTCGCCCCCTCGGCCGATCGGCCGATCGGCCCCGCCAGGTATAGACCATTGCCACCCCTGCGGCTAGCGTGAACGGCGCACCTGCCCCCAGCTCCGGAGCCGCACCGTGGAGTCGTCCGTCCTCGCCTTCGCCACCGACCTGCTCGACGAGGGCGCCGACACCTTCTTCGGCAACCTCACCGACCGGGCCGGCGTCGGCGGCGTCACCCTGGCCTCGGTCTACCACGAGGCCCGGGACGTCTTCCCGCACAACCCGCGCCGGGTGATCCGCTACCTGGAGCCGGGCGCCGCCTACTTCCGCCCCGACCCGGCCCGCTGGCGGAGCCGCCGGCTGGCGCCCGTGCCGTCCAGCGCGATCGGCGAGCGCGACCCCTTCGCCGAGGCCGCCGCCGAGGCGGGCCGCCGCGGCCTGAAACTGCACGCCTGGACGGTCTTCTGCCACAACGACCGGCTCGGCTTCGCCCACCCCGACTGCGCCCCGGCCAACGCCTTCGGCGACCGCCACCTCACCGAGCTCTGCCCGGCCCACCCCGAGGTCCGCGAGTACGCGCTGACCCTGGTGGCGGAGCTCGCCCGCTACGGCGTGGACGCGATCCGCGCCGAGTCCCTGCACTTCCACGGCCTGCGCCACGGCTACCACCACGAGCGCTACTTCGAGGAGCTGGGCCCGACCGCCGAGGCCCTGCTGGGCGTCTGCTTCTGCCCGCACTGCCGCGCCGCCGCCACCCGCGCGGGCGTCCCGGCCGACCGGGTCGCCGAGGCCGTCCGGACCGAACTGCGGCACCGGCTGGCCGACCAGCACGCCGCTGCCGGGCCCGCCGACCTCAGCACCCTGGCCGACGGCGCCTTCGCCGCCTACGTGGACGCCTCCGCCGCCACCGTCACCGCGCTCGCCGCCGACCTCACCGAGCAGGCCCGCCGCCACGGCATGCGGCTGAGCTTCATGGACGGCGGCGGCCCGGGCAAGGGCTGGCTGTCCGGCATCGACCTGCCCGCCCTCGCCCGGGCCACCGACCAGATCGAGACCCTCGGCTACGCCGCGACGGCGCGCGAAGTCCGGGAGAAGGTCGCCGCGTTCGCCCTGCACGGCGTCCGCCCGGAGCGGATGGCGGTGATCCTGCGCCCGATGGCCTCGGACTGCGACGGCCCGGAGAACCTCGCCGCCAAGCTCGCCGAACTGCGCCGACTCGGCGTCCCCGAGGTCGAGTTCTACCACTACGGCCTGATGCGGCTGTCCTCGCTGGACCGGATCGGCGCGGCGCTCGGAGCCTGAACCCGGCGCCGCCACTCGGAGCCTGAACCCGGCGCGGCGCTCGGGGATCGACCCCAGCGCCGGCGCTCGTCAGCGCCGCCGCTTGGACGTCCCGAACAGGCTGCGCGAGATCTCCTGCCCGAGCTGCCTCCCGGCCGAGCGGGCGAAGGACTTCACGGTCGGGTTGTTGAGCAGCGAGCCCAGCAGCCCGCCCGCCCCCTGCGACTCCTCCCGCCGCGGTGCGGGCCCGGGCGCGGGTTCGGACTCGGACTCGGACTCGGCCGGCCCGACCGGTGCCGCGTCCGGCCGCGGCGCCCGGGCCGCCAGCTTCTCGTACGCGGACTCCCGGTCGATCGCGTCCCGGTAGCGCGCCGTCAACGGCGAGGCGTCCACGGCCGCCTGGAGCGCCCCCGGCTCGATCGGCCCCATCAGCGAGCGGGGCGCCCGCAGCCTGGTCGCCGCGACCGGCGTCGGCGCGCCCTTCTCGGAGAGCACCGTCACCACGGCCTCGCCGGTGCCCAGCGAGGTGAGCACCGTCGCGAGGTCGTAGGAGGACCGGGGGAAGGTGGAGACGGTGGCCTTGAGCGCCTTGGCGTCGTCCGGGGTGAAGGCGCGCAGCGCGTGCTGCACCCGGTTGCCGAGCTGGGCGAGCACCTCGGCGGGGACGTCCCGCGGCGTCTGGGTCACGAAGAAGATGCCCACGCCCTTGGAGCGGATCAGCCGCACGGTCTGGGTGATCGCCTCCAGGAAGGCCTTGGAGGCGCCCTTGAACAGCAGGTGCGCCTCGTCGAAGAAGAACACCAGCTTGGGCCGGTCGAGGTCGCCGACCTCGGGCAGCTCCTGGTAGAGGTCGGCGAGCAGCCACATCAGGAAGGTGGAGAACAGCCGCGGCCGGTCCTGCACGGCGGGCAGTTCCAGCACCGAGACGACGCCCCGGCCGTCCGGGGCGGTGCGCAGCAGCTCGGCGGTGTCGAACTCGGGCTCGCCGAAGAACGCCCCGGCGCCCTCGTTCTCCAGCACGGTCAGCGCCCGCAGGATCACCCCGGCGGTGGCGGCGGAGAGGCCGCCGATGGTGCGCAGCTCCTCCTTGCCCTCGGGCGAGGTGAGGTGGCCGATGACGGCGGTGAGGTCCTTGAGGTCGTAGAGCTCCAGGCCCTGCCGGTCGGCGTAGTGGAACACCAGGCTGAGCGAGGACTCCTGGGTCTCGTTCAGGTCCAGCACCTTGGACAGCAGCAGCGGGCCGAAGCTGGTGACGGTGGCCCGGATCGGGATGCCGGCGCCCTGCCCGCCGAGCGAGTAGAAGTCGACCGGGCAGCCCAGCGGCGTCCAGTCCTGTCCGACCTCGGCGGCACGGGCGGCGGTGCGCTCGCCGGGCGTACCGGGCGCGGCGATGCCGGAGACGTCCCCCTTGATGTCGGCGAGGAACACCGGCACGCCCTGGGCGGAGAGCTGTTCGGCGATCAGCTGGAGGGTCTTGGTCTTCCCGGTGCCGGTGGCCCCGGCGACCAGTCCGTGCCGGTTGAGCACCGCGAGCGGGACGCGCACCTGCGCGTCGGGGTACGCGGTGCCGTCCAGCAGCACCGCGCCGAGGTCGAGGGCCGGCCCGGTGAAGGCGTACCCGTCGGCGATCTCCCGGACGGTCGTCGGGGTGGGGGCGGAGTCCATCGGTGCACGCTCCTGGACGGGATCGGCGGTCGGAGGCCGGGCCTGAACCCGGCCGGGACCGGGCGATGTTCGCGACATTTCCCATCAAACAACCGCAATGGCCCCCGCGCAGCTCGCACCGGAGCGCGTGGCGGAGGCACGGCTGCTGCGCCGCGCGCCGTCCGAACGGTAGGCTTTCCGTGTGATCTTCAAGCGCATCGGCAATGGGCGGCCGTACCCGGATCACGGCCGGACGAGCACCCGACAGTGGGCTGACGTCGCCCCACGCCCGGTGCGGCTCGACCAGCTGGTGACCACCAAGGGCCAGCTCGACCTGGAAACCCTGCTGGCCGAGGACTCGACCTTCTACGGCGACCTCTTCGCCCACGTGGTCAAGTGGCACGGCGACCTCTACCTGGAGGACGGGCTGCACCGGGCCGTACGGGCCGCGCTGCAGCAGCGCCAGGTCCTGCACGCCCGTGTCCTGGAAATGGACTGACGGCCGCACTCCGACGACTCCGGACCGCCCCCTCGCCACCCGGCGGAGGGCGGTCCGCGCGTCCCCGGGTACCCCCTTTCGGGTACCGGGGTACTCCAGATGATGATCGTTTAGTACCTTCGCAGCTGTCCGGCACTACGCTGCTGACTACGGCCGCGACCAGGGGATCCGCCCGCTCCCGGAGGATCCCCCGCCCTGGCCCACCCGTCATCCCGACCCCGCCCTGGCACGAGGGGGAGACAGACCCGTGAGCATGTTGACTCCCCAAGGCCTCAAGGGGAAGCAGTACCGCGTCACCGGCAACGCCTACCCGCGGCTGGGCCGGCCCCCGAAGAAGAGTCGCAAGGTGATCGCCGCACTCGCGGCCCTGCTCGCCCTGGCCCTGATCGGCCTCGGCGGCGTCCAGCTGTACGACATCTTCCGCGGCAAGGACAAGAACGCCTCGGCCCAGGCCTGCGCCGCGCCGTCCGGGAAGCCGCTGGCCGCCCCGACGGCGGGCGCCACCCCGGGCGCCCCCGCGGCCTCCGGCGCGCCGGTCGATCCGCACGCCGTCCCGCAGCCCTCGGCCGTCACGGTGAACGTCTACAACGCCACCACCAAGGCCGGCCTGGCCGGGCGGACCGCCGACGAGCTCAAGAAGCGCGGCTTCACCATCGGCAAGGTCGGCAACGCCCCCGCCGAGCTGGACAAGAAGGTGCCCGGCACCGCCCAGGTGATCGCCGGCCCGACCGGCGTCGCGGCCGGCACCCTGGTGGGCGCCCAGATCGCCGGGGCGACCGTGACCGCCGACGCCCGCACCGACACCAGCGTGGACTTCGTGATCGGCGACAGCTACAACGCCCTGCTGGACGAGACCCAGGCGGCCGCGGCCCTCGCCCTGGCGATCAAGCCCTCCCCCACCCCGAGCGCCACCGGCAGCTGCTGAGGCGCGGCGGAGAACCGGCGCAGGACCGGCAGAGAACCAGGAGAGCCCCCCGGCAGACGCAGTGCCGGGGGGCTCTCGGACGCTCGGAGGGGTCGCTCAGCCGGCCGTGCCGTACAGCCGGTCGCCCGCGTCGCCCAGGCCGGGGACGATGTAGCCGTTCTCGTTCAGCCGCTCGTCCACGGCGGCGGTGACCACGGTGACCGGCAGGCCGGCCAGCTCGCGCTCCATCACCTCGACGCCCTCGGGCGCGGCCAGCAGCACCACGGCGGTGACGTCGGTGGCGCCGCGCTCGATCAGCATCCTGATCGCGGCGACCAGGGTGCCGCCGGTGGCCAGCATCGGGTCGAGCACGTAGACCTGGCGGCCGGAGAGGTCGTCGGGCATCCGGGTGGCGTACGTGGAGGCCTCCAGGGTCTCCTCGTTGCGCACCATGCCGAGGAAGCCCACCTCGGCGGTCGGCAGCAGGCGGGTCATCCCGTCCAGCATGCCGAGGCCGGCCCGCAGGATCGGCACGACCAGCGGACGCGGGTAGCTGAGCCGGGTGCCGAGGGTGACCGCCACGGGCGTGGTGATCTCCACCTCGTCGGTGCGGACGTCCCGGGTGGCCTCGTAGGCGAGGAGGGTCACCAGCTCGTCGGTCAGGCGACGGAAGGTCGGCGAGTCGGTGCGCTCGTCGCGCAGGGTGGAGAGCTTGTGGGCGACCAGGGGATGGTCGACGACGTGGAGACGCATGTACCGAGGTTAGCCCGGTCCTGGACGCCTGTACGACACGCCGTGCCAGGCCGCCGACCGGCGGCTGTCACGGTCCGGTGACACGCCGTGACGTGCCAGGAATGTCCGGACGGAACCGACTCCTGTGGTATCAACCCGGCCGTTCTGGGAATGTCACGTCTTATGACGAGCAACCCGAGGGCCGGGGACGGCTCGGCCGACGAGCCCGTCGACGGGCCGGCCCTTCGCGCCGGCCCGCCGCAGGAGCCCCCGGAGACCGAGTCGGAGCGCCGCAAGCGGCGGGCCGTCTTCCTGCGCGAGCTCGCCGAGGCCCGCGAGTTGAGGGAGCGGGTCCAGCCCCGGCGGACCAAGGAACGGCGGATGCGCGAAGCGATGCGGATGCGAACCTTCCGGATCTGACCGGCCCCACCGCCGACCCCGCCGCGGCGCCGCCGGGCGGCCGGATCGAATTCGACCGGCTTCGGACGGCCCCGCCCCGGCTCCGCCCCACGCCGCTCGGCCCTTCCGACACGACCTGCGAAGACGCGCTGCCGAACACTCCCCGCGAGGGCGGGCTTTCTGTCACGATTCCGAAGGGACGGTCCGAACAAGCGGACCGACTCTGGCGCGGGGGCGGCCAGATTTTCGCGCCGCCCGAGCGCGCCGACAGCCGAGACCGATGATCTTGGGAGTGTCCCTGGTGGCGTACTTCGCTGCAGTGCTTGCTCGCTCCGAGGACGGGTGGGATGTGAGCGAGACGGAGCTCGACGACGTCGAAACCCTGGCCGATCTGGCCGATCTGGCCCGCGAATCCGCGCAGGACGACGACAGCGTCCTGATCTTCATCGAACAGGAGGACTCCTGGTTCGCCATCGTCCGGGTGGACGGCGAGGACGACCCGAGGATCTTCGTGTCGGACGGCGCCGCCGCCGCCCGCAGCTCCTACGGCTCCGTCCTCACCGACGAGCTGGTCGACCAGGCCGGCGAGAGCGAGTTCGGCGACCTGGACCACCTGCTGGACGAGGACGCGGAGACCGAGGAGCAGGACGACGAGGACGCGGACGCCCACGGCGGCGTCCCGGTCGGCCCGCTCGGCGACGCCCACCTGCTGACCGAGTTCGGCCTGGCCGCCGACGAACTGCTCGCCCTCAGCGGCGAGGGCGCGGTGCCGGGCGACGCCCTGGAGGACATCGCCGAGGCCCTGGGCTGCGGCGAGGTCCTGGAAGCGGTCCGGTAGCGGCACCGGTCGCACCGGTGTCCGCCACCGGATGCCCGACACTGGATGCCATGCAGCCCGCATCCACCCCGCTGACCGTCCCGTACGTCCCCCCGCTGCCCGCCCCCGTCCGCCCCGACCCGGTCCGCGACCGCTGGGCGGCGCCGATGCGCCTCGCCATCGCCGAGGCCGCCCTGGCGCCGGCCACCGGGGACGTGCCGGTCGGGGCGCTCGTCCTGGGCCCGGACGGCGAGGTGATCGGACGCGGCCACAACGAGCGCGAGGCGGTCGGCGACCCGACCGCGCACGCCGAGGTGGTCGCGATCCGGCAGGCCGCCGAGCGGATCGGGGAGTGGCGGCTGAGCGGCTGCACCCTGGTGGTCACCCTGGAGCCCTGCACGATGTGCGCCGGCGCCATCGTGCTGTCCCGGATCGACCGGGTGGTCTACGGCGCCCTCGACGAGAAGGCCGGCGCGGCCGGCTCGCTCTTCGACGTGATGCGCGACCGCCGGCTCAACCACCGGCCCGAGGTGATCCCGGGCGTGCTCGCCGAGGAGTGCGGCGAGCAGCTGCGCGCCTTCTTCGACATCCACCGCTGAGCCGCCCGGCGACGGCCCGTCCGATACGGATTTCGTGACCGCGCCACCCGTCCGGTAGAGTTCCCCTCGGTAGCGTGTCCGAGCGGCCAAAGGAGCACGCCTCGAAAGCGTGTGTGGGGGCAACTCCACCGTGGGTTCGAATCCCACCGCTACCGCTCGAAAGCCCGAGGGCCCGTCCGATCACGGACGGGCCCTCGGCGTTTGCGCGCTCCGGACGGCGGCGGGGCGCCCCCTGACGCGGGAAAGCCCCCCGGACGCCCCGGACGTGGAAAAGGCTCCGCACTCCGGGCCGATGACCACCATTGCCCGGCTCGTACGGAGCCTTGGAGGGGGAGCGGCTCGGGGGGACTGACCGCTCCCCCGGCGGAGTCCCACAACCGGCGCCGCGAGGGGGGAAGCCGCGACCACCGGTCCCACAGCGGGGGCTCCGGATCCACGTGCCGGGGATTCCTGCCAGATCCTCGGCACGTCATCCATCCTGCCGCCCGGCCCCGGCCCGGGCACCCGGAGAAAGGCCCCACTCGCGGGGACCTTCGTCCCGCCGGGCGAACGAGTCGCACACTTGATAGCCCGTCCGGTGGATAAGCTGCCCTGCAGGACCGCTCGGGGACCGGATGACGGCGGCCCACCGCAGGGAGGAAGGTCACGATGGCGCAGGCGAAGAAGATCGGCATGGCCCTCCTGCTCATCTTCGTGCTCTACTCGATCATCACCTCACCGGCCCGGTCCGCCGAACTCGTCCAGCTGGGCTTCGAGGGCATCTCGAACGCGGCCAAGGCGGTCGGCACCTTCATGACCGGTCTGATCAAGTAAGGAGCGGCAATCGTGATCCGCCACCTGGTCCTGTTCAAGCTCGACGAAGGCGTCGCCAAGGACGAGCCGCGCGTGCTCGCCGCCGCCAAGGCCTTCGAGGAGCTCGGCGCGCTGATCCCCGAGCTGCGCGAGTGGGAGTGCGGCTGGAACACCACCGAGCGCGACATCGCGTACGACTATGCGATCAACAGCCTGGTCGAGGACCGCACGGCCCTCCAGGCCTACCTGACCCACCCCGCGCACCAGGCCGCGGCCGGCCAGTGGCGCGAGTTCGCGACCTGGGTGATCGCCGACATCGAGGTCTGACCCCCGCCGCCGTCCCCCGGACGGCCCGCGCCCGCCCCGCCCGGCTCACGGGCGGGGCGTCTTCGTCTGCCCCGGGACAATCCTTGCGGCGCCTCGCCGACAGGGTGGCCACCGGCTGCGCACTCCACCAACACACCTCCACCGGGTGCTTGCCCGACCTGCGCCCACCTTGTGATGCTATGACCGGTTTTGCCGGACATGGCGAGGTACCGAACCAGCCGCGACACCCGATCCGCAGGGCCCACCGTTGTCGACTTTGGGAGGGGGGACGTGTCCGTGGACGAGGTGTTGGCCGCGATCATCAGTCCGGCCGGCGAGCTCCGCCCGGACGGGCTGCGCGGCCCCGGCGGTCGACCCGCCGTGGACGTCCGGACGCTCACCCGGGTGCTGTTCGAGCGGCTCAGCGAGCTGCCCCCCGACGCCCCCGAACGGGAACGGGTCCGGGCCGCCCTGATCGAGGTGAACATCCCCCTGGTCCGCTACGCCGCCACCCGCTTCCGCAGCCGCAGCGAGCCGATGGAGGACGTCGTCCAGGTCGGCACCATCGGCCTGATCAACGCGATCGACCGCTTCGACCCGACCCGGGGCGTCCAGTTCCCCACCTACGCGCTGCCGACCATCCTGGGCGAGATCAAGCGCTATTTCCGGGACAACGTCCGCACCATGCACGTCCCGCGCCGGCTCCAGGAGCTCTGGGTCCAGGTCAGCGGCGCCATGGAGGAGCTGACGGTGCTGCACGGGCGGGCCCCCAAGGTGCCCGAGATCGCCGCCTGCCTGCGGATCCCCGAGGAGGACGTCCGGGCTTGCCTGGACGCCGGGCGCGCCTACAACGCCGCCTCGCTGGAGGCCGCCCAGGAGCACGAGGGCGGCCTCGCCCTGCTGGACCGGCTCGGCTACGAGGACACCGCGCTGGCCGAGGTCGAGCACCGCGACATGGTCCGCCACCTGCTGGTCCAGCTCCCCGAGCGGGAGCGGCGGATCGTGATGCTGCGGTTCTTCGCCAACCTCACCCAGTCGCAGATCAGCACCGAGCTGGGGATGTCGCAGATGCACGTCTCCCGGCTGCTCTCCCGGATCCTGACCAGGCTTCGGACCGGCAACTCCTGGGAAGAGTGAGATTGCAGCGCGTTACCCCGGTGTGACATCTTGCGACGTTCGGGTTTGCCGTGCACCGTGTTCCGGTATGCAGGGGGTTGGGCCCCCGCCGGGAACCTCCGTGCGACGGCCCCCGTTCAACTGTCAGTCACGAGGGGGTGGGTGCATGTCCGGAGAGCTGGGCACTGCGGAGATCCACGCTGGTCAGGCCGAGGGTACGGCCGTCACCGGGGACCGGATCCCGCTCCAGCGGGCCACGTCCCTCACGAGGCCCGGAGCCGGAGCGCCCGGCCCCGGAGCGCCCGGCGCCGGAGCCGACACCGCGGCACCGCCCGGCTCCGGGCTGGACACCCGGACGCTCTCCCGCTCGCTCTTCCTGCGGCTGGCCGCGCTGGAGCCCGGCAGCGCGGAGCACACCTACGTCCGCGACACCCTGATCGAGCTCAACCTGCCGCTGGTCCGGTACGCCTCGGCGCGCTTCCGCAGCCGCAACGAGCCGATGGAGGACATCGTCCAGGTCGGCACCATCGGCCTGATCAAGGCGATCGACCGCTTCGACCCGGAACGCGGGGTGGAGTTCCCCACCTTCGCGATGCCCACCGTGGTCGGCGAGATCAAGCGCTTCTTCCGGGACACCAGTTGGTCGGTCCGGGTGCCGCGACGGCTCCAGGAGCTGCGGCTGGCGCTCACCAAGGCCGGGGACGAACTGTCCCAGCGGCTGGACCGCTCCCCCACCGTCGCCGAACTGGCCGCCTGCCTCGGGGTCAGCGAGGAGGACGTGGTCGAGGGCCTCGCGGTGGGCAACGCCTACACCGCCTCCTCCTTGGACTCCAGCCCCGGCGAGGAGGACAGCGAGGGGCCGCTGGCCGAGCGGCTCGGCTACGAGGACCTCGCGCTGGAGGGCGTGGAGTACCGGGAATCGCTCAAGCCGCTGCTGGCCAAGCTGCCGCCGCGCGAGCGCCGGATCATCATGCTGCGGTTCTTCGGCAACCTCACCCAGTCGCAGATCGGCGAGGAGATCGGGATCTCCCAGATGCACGTCTCCCGACTGCTCACCCGCACCCTGACCCAGCTCCGCGCCGGGCTGATCAACGAGGGCTGACCGCCACCACGGCCGGCGGCGGGATCAACTCCCGTCGCCGTCCAGCAGGTTGGCGCGCAGCCCGGCCAGCACCCGGCCGTCCAGTCCGAGCCCCTCGCGCCAGAACGCGGCGAAGTCGCCCCAACCGGACTCGACCTCCGCGAAGGCCGCGTCCAGGTAGTCGCGCTCGGCCCGGAAGACCGGCAGCAGGAGCTCCGGCTCGTGCATCAGGCCGCGACCTGCGAAGTCCGCCAGCACCAGCTCGACCACGGCCGCGACCCGCTCGTTGGTGAGCAGGTAGTCGGCGAGCACGGTCTCGCGGTCCACGCCCAGCGCGGTCAGCAGCAGCGCCGCCGCCCAGCCGGTGCGGTCCTTGCCCGCCGAGCAGTGGAACAGCAGCGGCACGCCGTCCGGGGCGGCCAGCAGCCGCAGCAGGGCGGCGAAGGTCTCACGGGCCTCCCGGTCGGTGACGAACCAGCGGTAGAGACCGGTCATCATCGCGGCCGCCCGGCCTTCGCCGAGCAGGGCGCGCTGCCCGTCCGGGCTGCGCTCCGCCAGGGCGCCGCGCAGCGTCGCGTGGATGTCGAAGTCCGTTGCCAGCAAGGGGAGATGGTGTGCCGTCACGCCGCCCGGCAGGACGTCCCGGCCGGCCTCGCGGACCTCGTCGGCGCTGCGCAGGTCGACCACCGCGCGCAGGCCGAGCGCGCCCAGCGGGTCGAGGTCCTCGGCCGTGACGCGGTTCAGGCCATCGCTGCGCAGGACCACGCCGGCCCGCAGCACCCCGCCGTCGGCCGTCCGGTACCCACCCAGATCGCGGGCGTTGACCGCGCCCCGCAGCCCGAGACTGCGGCCGACCGGGATGGTCCCGGCGGGCTCCGGGAGCGCATTCCGTGCGTGCCCGATTCGCTCGGACGCGATCTGACGATCGGCCACCCGCGGCCTCCATTGCATATTCGGACTGTCACATGGCACAGCGGTGCCCGATATTGCATGAACCTGCCCATTGGAGCAGCAGGATGTGCGAGAGTGTCATGCGCAACGACGACAGTGTAGGTGCCCCACGGAGCCGTGCGAGGCGCACAGTCGGTAACCAGCTGTAGCAGTCGGCTTCCGGTTTTTCATTTTCAATTCATTATTTGCGCGAGCGGTCCGGTTACGGTCACAATCAGCGCCTCCATGGCTTCACCATGAACGTTGGTAACAGGTTCGCTGCACTGTCGCCCAATTGGTCCCCCGGACTGCCGACCCTCGACCAGGATGGGCGCCGGGCAGCCTGCTGCCCGCGAACAGCTACACGGGCAGGCGAGCGCCGAAGCAGCGCGGCGCCTGACCCAAGGGGAGGATCAGACATGGGTCGAGCGACCCGAAGAGTCGCCGCTTGCGCAGCGGCAGTTCTGCTGGCCAGCGGCCTGCAGACGACCCTGGCCCACGGCGACACCACGCCACCCAGGATCGACCTCACCATCCTGGTCATCGACGACGGCGGCCCGTCGGTCGCGGCGATCACCGCCGAGCTCAAGAGCCAGGGGACGCCCTACAAGGTCGTCAGCCTCAATGACACCAACCGCCCCGTCATCAACGCCGCTTTCCTGAGCGACACGGTGAACGGGCTGCCCCGGGGCAAGTACCAGGGCATCGTGCTGCCCAACGAAAACCCCTTCCCGAACAGCGCCGCCGAGATGGCCGCGATCGCCACCTACGAAGCGGCTTTCAACGTCCGGCAGATCGACGCCTACACCTGGGCCAGCCCGGCCGTCGGCCTGAACTACGCCCAGAATCCGGGATTCGTCGGGACCCTCGACGGAATCCAGGGCGCCACCACCACGGCCGGAACTTCGGGCCCGTTCGGGTACCTCAAGGGCAGCGTGCCGTTCGAGGACAACGACCCGAAGGTCGGCGAGAGCTACGGCTACCTGGCGACCCCGCTCGCCAACCTGCCGTCCGGCGCCTCCTTCGTCCCGCTGGTCGACGCGGCGATACCCGACTCGACCAGCCGCGGCTCGCTGGTCGGTGAGTACACCCACGACGGCCGCAAGGAACTGGTCGTCACCTTCGTCTACAACCAGTACCAGCAGCAGTACCGGCTGCTGGCCCGCGGCATGGTCGACTGGATCACCCAGGGCGTCCACCTCGGCTACGACCGCAACTACTTCGCCACCCACGTCGACGACGTGTTCCTGGCCGACGACCGCTGGGACACCGCGCTCAAGTGCACCCCCGGCGACGTCACCTGCCCGCCCGGCACCCCGGACACCGCCAACCCGATCCGGATGACCCCCGCCGACGCGCAGTACCTCAAGCAGTGGCAGACCGCCAACAACTTCACCCTGGACATGGTGTTCAACGGCGGCGGCAGCGAGGACTGGAAGTCCGACCACCAGACCACGGTGGACCCGACCGCCACCCAGATGATCACCGACCAGAACAGCTACCGCTGGGTCAACCACACCTACACCCACCCCTACCTGGGCTGTGTGCAGGACGTCTCGGTGGTCCCGTGGAAGTGCACCAAGGACGCGTCCGGCAACACCGTCTGGACCGACCGGAACACCATCTCCACCCAGATCAAGCAGAACTTCGACTGGGCCACCGCCAACGGCCTCAAGGTCGACCCGCAGGTGCTCGTCACCGGTGAGCACTCCGGTCTGCTCACCGCCCCGCAGGAGACCAGCGACAACCCGAACCTGGCGCCGGCGCTGGCCGCCAACGGCATCAGGTTCACCGGCAGCGACGCCTCCCGCGAGCCCGCCCAGCGGGCCGTCGGCTCGTCCACGCTGACCGTGCCGCGGTACCCGATGAACGTCTTCTACAACGCCGGTTCGGCGAAGGAGGAGGCCGACGAGTACAACTGGATCTACACCAGCAAGGCCAACGGCGGCAGCGGCGTCTGCGAGAACAACGCCAACTCCACCTGCCTGCCCGCGCCGCTGGACACCACCACCGGCTACCAGTCGTACATCGTGCCGCTGGAGGCCCGGATCGACCTCGGCCACGTGCTGAGCAACGACCCGCGCCCGCACTTCGTGCACCAGTCGAACCTCTCCGAGGACCGCATCCTGTACCCGGTGCTGGAGAAGATCCTCGGCAGCTACCGCTCGCTGTTCGCCGACAACGCCCCGATCGTGAACCTCGGCGAGCGCGAGATCGGCCAGGAGTTCCAGAAGCGCGCGGCCTGGAACACGGCGGTCGCCGCCGGCCAGGTCACCGCCTACAGGATCGGCAACACCGTCACGGTGAACGCGCCCGCCGGTGTTCAGGTCCAGGCCACCATGCCGACCGGAACTGCTCAGAAGATGGCCATCGGTACGGCCGCCTTCGGTTCGTCCTACGCCGGTACGCTCTCTGGCTGGGTGTCCCCGGGCGCCCTGCAGAGCGGCATCACCCTGCAGCTGCCGTCCGGCAGCGCGCCGGCCGCCCCGGCCGCCGTCGCCCCGAGCGTGGCCGCCAAGTCCGTCCCGGCACCGGCGCCGGCGGACAAGAAGGTCGTGCCGCAGGGCGTCGCCACGCCCGTCCCGGCCGGCCCGGGTGATGTCACCCGCAAGCCCGCCCAGTCCCTCGTCCCCGGCAGCGGCACCCCGGTGCCCGGCAAGGACGTCGTCCAGGGCGCGAAGACCCAGGGCAACGGTGCCCCGGCCGGCAACGGCCAGAACGGCTCCGGCAAGGCCTCTGGGGGGACGGCCTCGCACGGCAGCACCACCACCACCGGACGCTCCGGCAACCGGTAATCCGTAGCATCCCGTCGCGGGGTCGGGCCGGTCGCCCGGCCCGGCCCCGCCACGGCTCCCGCTCCGGCCACCCAGGCCGGACAACCGACGCAAGAACAGGAGGGGGGACAGGAGATGCGCGTCACCCTGCTCACCGAGGGGACGTACCCGCACCAGCACGGCGGCGTGAGCGTCTGGTGCGACCAGCTCGTCCAGGGCATGCCGGACGTCGACTTCGACGTCATCGCCGTCACCGGAACCGGCCAGGAACCGCTGGCCTGGGAGCTGCCCGCCAACGTACGGTCGGTCACCACCGCACCCCTGTGGGGTCCGGCCTCCGAGGCCCGGGCGCCGCGCGGCAAGGAGATGCGCCGCTTCCTCAACGCGTACGAGCGCTTCCTGCACTCCATCCTCGACCCGGTCTACACCACCCACTTCGGCACCGAGCTGTACGGCTTCGCCGACCTCGCCCGGCGCGGGCTGCTCAGCCCGGCGCTGCGCAGCGAGCGCGCCCTGCGCACCCTCCAGCACGTGTGGACCCGCGACTACCTGCCCACCGCGGTCTCCCGGCCCACCCTGCACGACGCGCTGAACGCCACCGACCTCCTGGAGCACGCGCTGCGGCCGCTCTCGGTCGACCCGCCCACCGACGGCGTCGCCCACGCGGCCAGCGGCGGACTCGCCACCCTGCCCGGGCTGATCGCCGCCCAGCAGTACGGCGTACCGTTCCTGCTCACCGAGCACGGCATCTACCTGCGCGAGCGCTACCTCGGCTACCGCACCGGCCCGTACCGCTGGCCGGTCAAGGCCCTGCTGCTCGGCTTCTACCGGATGCTCGCCGAGGAGAGCTACCGGCAGGCCGCGCTGGTCACCCCCGGCAACCGGTACAACCGGCGCTGGGAGGAGCGCGGCGGCACCCCGTCCCACCACATCCGCACCGTCTACAACGGCGTGGACCCGGCCGCCTTCCCGCCCGCCGGGCCGGAACCCGAGACGCCGACCCTCAGCTGGGCCGGCCGGGTCGACCCGATCAAGGACCTGGAGACGCTGATCCGGGCCTTCGCCATCGTCCACCAGGAGATCCCCGAGGCGCGGCTGCGGCTCTTCGGAGGCACCCCCAAGGGCGGCGAGGCGTACCGGGACGGCTGCATAGCCCTGGCCGCCGAGCTCGGCATCGCCGACTCGGTGGCCTTCGAGGGCCGCGTCGCCGACATCACCGACGCGTACGCGGCGGGCAACGTGGTGATGCTCTCCAGCATCAGCGAGGGCTTCCCGTTCACCCTGATCGAGGCCATGTCCTGCGGCCGCGCGACCGTCTCCACCGACGTCGGCGGCGTGCGCGAGGCGGTGGGCGACACCGGACTGGTCGTCCCGCCGCGCGAGCCCGAGCCGATGGCGGCCGCCGCGATCGAGCTGCTGCGCGACCCCGCGCGGCGCGCCCGGCTCGGCGAGGGCGCCCGGCTGCGGGTCATCGAGCAGTTCACGCTCCGCCAGAACATCGACGGGTTCCGGGGCATCTACACCGAACTCCTGGGCACCTCCCGCTGGATGCCCGGCGGCATGGTCGCCGTCACCGACGCCGCCCCCAGCCCGGACTGGGACCAGCAGCTGGCCGCCGCCCGTCCCGAGCCCAGCGAGGTAACGGCGTGAACGAGCGAACCATCAGCGGGTACGCCCCCAGCGAGGTGGGCGCATGAGTGGTCCGATTCGTCTGGTCCCCGACGAGGGCGGCGCCGAGCGGACGATGCAGCTGCGCACCCTGCCGTTGAAGCGCCGCCGCCCCGCCCCGTCGGCCGAGCCCGACCCCGCCGAGCAGCTCGACCTTTCCGAGGACCCGCTGGACGAACTGGCCGAACGCCTGCGCGACGTCTGCGCCGACGCCGTCCACCCGTACGAGATCGCGGCCTTCCTGGAGTCCGACGGCCTCTCCGACGAGCAGGCCGCGCTGCTGTACGGCCGCCCCGACGCGTTCACCGTCGCCGAGGAGCTGTTCGAGAAGGTCGAGCGCCGCTACCCCGGCCCGAGCTCCGAGTTCGCCAACCCCTGGCGGGCCGACCCCTGGCGCTGCGTGGTGCGCGGCCTGGTGTTCGCCCTGCCCGGGCTCGGCTACCTGCTCGGCGCCAACCTGTTCGCGACCACCCGGATGCGCTTCGGCCTGCCCTCGGGCATGCTCGCGCTGTCCATCGCCACGCTGGTCAGCTGGGGCTTCAACCAGGCCCTGGCGCACCGCGCGTACCGCTGGCTGAGCCGGCTGCGCCGCCGGGACGCCGCGGTCTGCCTGGCCGTCGGCGCACCGGTCGGCGCGCTGCTGGCCGCCGCCTCCGCGTACGTGGTCGGCGGTCCGCTGGGCGCCCTGTGGTTCGCCGCGGGCCAGTCCTGCTACCTGGCGGCCGCCACCGCGCTGCTGGTGCTCGGGCGGGAGAAGTTCCTGCTGCTGGCGCTCGCCCCGGCCTCGGTCGGCGCGGGCGTGGTGCTGGCCGTCGACGTGCCGGAGCTGGTCCGGACGGTGGTGCTGCTCGCCTCGGTGGTGCTCGCGGTCGGCCTGGCCGTCCGGGAGCTGCTGGTCGCGGCCCGCGGCGGCGAACGGGACGGCGTGGAGCTGAGGCTGCCGATCCGCCAGGAGGTCCCGCACCTGCTGTTCGGCCTGGCCTGCGGCGCGCTGACGCTGATCGCCGGGCTGGGCGAGACCATCCACCAGGCCGTACGGGCCGCCGGCCCCGCGGTGCACGCCGCGGCCCAGGGCGCGCACGCCGTGCACGAGGTGCGGACCACCCCGACCGGCCCGGCCATGATCGCCCTGACGCTCAGCCTGGGCCTCGCCGAGTGGCTGCTGTTCCGCTACCGGGCGATGGCCGTGGCCGCGCTGCGCACCAGCCACACCACCGGGCAGTTCACCCGCCGCACCGGCGGGATCCTGCTCGGCTGCCTGTTCATCTACCTCACCACCGTGGCCGCGCTGGACGCCGCCGCGACCGTGCTGTGGCCGGGCGCCCCGTCGCTCGGCGTGCCGCAGCTCGGCGCGATGCTGCTCCTGGGCGGCTCGCTCTGGCTGGCGCTGCTGCTGAACGCCTTCGGGTTCAGCTGGAGCACCGCCCTCATCTGTCTGGCCGCCGCGACCGCCGAGAGCGTCGGGCTGCTGACCGGTGCGGACCCGATCGTCCTGCAGCTGATCGGCTGCGGGGCGGCCGCCCTCGTCCTCACCGCCACCGCCGGGCCCGCGCTCGGCCGCACCACCCAACACCGCTGATAGTCCGCCTCCTCCGAGGCACCACCGGCCGGCCGTGCTCAGACGTCCGGCAGCCCCCGAAAACGAGAAAGCGAAAACGCATGAGCAGCGTCGCGGTTACCGGAGCCGAAGGCTTCATCGGCTCCCACCTCGTCGAGACCCTGGTCGCCGACGGGCACCACGTCCGCGCGATGGTCCAGTACAACTCCTTCTCCTCCTTCGGCTGGCTGGAGACCCTGACGCCGGAGGTGCTGGACTCGGTCGAGATCGTCCTCGGCGACGTCCGGGACCCGGGCTCGGTCAACGGCCTGGTCAAGGGCACCGAGGCGGTCTACCACCTGGCCGCCCTGATCGCGATCCCGTACTCCTACCGCGCCCCCCACTCCTACGTGGACACCAACGTCACCGGCACCCTGAACGTCCTGGAGGCCGTGCGCCACCAGGAGATCCCGCGCCTGGTGCACACCTCCACCAGCGAGACCTACGGCACCGCGCAGACCGTGCCGATCACCGAGGACCACCCGATCAACACCCAGTCCCCGTACGCCGCCTCCAAGGCCGGCGGGGACCGGCTGGCCGACAGCTACCACGCCAGCTTCGAGACCCCGGTCGTCACCCTGCGCCCGTTCAACACCTTCGGCCCGCGCCAGTCGATGCGCGCCGTCATCCCGACCGTGATCGCCCAGGTCGCGGCCGGCCAGACCGAGATCACCCTGGGCGACCTGCGCCCGACCCGCGACTTCACGTTCGTCAAGGACACCGCCAACGCCTTCCGCACGGTGGGCACCGCGGCCGCCGAGACCGTGGTCGGCCGGACCTTCAACGCCGGCACCGGCGGCGAGATCTCGGTCGGCGACCTGGTCACCCTGGTCGGCAAGCTGATGGGCGTGGACCTGGTGGTGAAGGAGGACGAGCAGCGCATCCGTCCGACCAACTCCGAGGTCATGCGCCTGGTCGCGGACGCCACCCGGCTGCGCACGGCCACCGGCTGGGCGCCGCGGTTCACGCTGGAGCAGGGCCTGGAGCAGACCATCGAGTTCTTCCGCGACCCGGCCAACCTGGCCCGCTACAAGACCGACATCTACAACGTCTGACCGCCGAAACGATCTTGCTCGTCCTGGTAACCGAGGTTCGTGTCCTACACACCTTTTCCGTGGGGGAAACACCATGCACGCAGTGATCCTGGCCGGCGGTAAGGGCGTTCGCCTCCGCCCGTACACCACCGCGCTTCCCAAGCCGCTCGTCCCGATCGGCGACCAGCACGCGATCCTGGAGATCGTGATGCGCCAGCTCGCCGCCGCGGGCTTCAAGACCGTCACCCTGGCCATCGGCCACCTCGGCCACATCATCCGCGCCTACGTCGGCAACGGCGCCCAGTGGGGCCTGCGGGTCGGCTACGCCGTCGAGGACAGCCCGCTCGGCACCATGGGCCCGCTGCTCACCATGCAGGACCGCCTGCCCGAGCACTTCCTGGTGATGAACGGCGACATCCTCACCGACCTGGACTTCGCCGGGGTGCTCAAGCACCACGAGACGTCCGGCGCCCCGCTGACCATCGCCACCTACGCCCGCCAGGTGAAGATCGACTTCGGTGTGCTGACCACCGACTCCGGCACCATCACCGGCTTCCAGGAGAAGCCCAGCATCGACTACCGGGTCTCGATGGGCGTGTACGGCGTCTCCCGCTCGGCGCTCGCCAAGTACACCCCGGGCCTGCCGCTGGGCTTCGACGAGCTGGTGCTCGACCTGCTGGCCGCCGACACCCCGCCGGCCGCGTACGACTTCGGCGGCTACTGGCTGGACATCGGCCGCCCGGACGACTACGACCGGGCGAACGCCGAGTTCTCCACGATCCGCCCGGTCCTGATGCCCTTCGAGTCGGACGGCACCGTGCCGGGCGTCGCGGAACTGCCGCTCCCGGCCGCCCGCACCGCCCCGGAGGACACGGCCGAGCAGCCCGCCGCCGCGGGCGCCGAGAGCGACGGACGGGCCGCGTGAGAATCCTGCTGCTCGGCGGCGACGGCTTCCTGGGCCGTCACGCCACCGCCGTCCTGCGGTCACTGCCCGGGGCCACCGTGCTGACCGCGGGCCGGCGGCCCGCCCACGACCTCCGGCTGGACCTGGGCACCGCCCAGGCCGGCCCGCTCGGCGAGGAACTGGCCGCGCTGGCCCCCGACGTGGTGGTCAACTTCGCCGGCGCGGTGGCCGGCAGCGCGGTCAAGCTCGCCGAGGTGAACGCCCGCGGACCGGCGGTGCTCTGCGAGGCGCTCGCCCTGGGCGCCCCGAAGGCCCGTCTGGTGCACGTCGGTTCGGCCGGCGAGTACGGCGTCTGCGCGGAGGGCGAGTCGCTCTCCGAGCAGGCCGACGCCCGTCCGGTCGGCGTGTACGGCGCGACCAAGCTGGCCGGCTCCCTCGCGGTGGCCGGCTCACCGCTGGACGCGGTGGTGCTGCGGGTGTTCAACCCGGTCGGCCCGGGCGCCCCGGCGGGCTCGCTGCCCGGCCGGCTGGCGGCCGAACTGCGCCGGGCGGCGCCCGAGGGCGCCGACGCCGTGGTCACGGTCGGGGACCTCTCCGCCTACCGGGACTTCGTGGACGCCCGGGACATCGCCCGGGCGGTCGGCCTGGCCGTCACCGCCGAGGGCCCGCTCCCCCGGGTGCTCAACCTCGCCTCCGGCCGGGCCCAGCGGGTCCGGGCGATCGCCGAGGGCCTGGTCGCGGCGTCCGGCTTCACCGGCCGGATCGACGAGAGCGGGGCGGGCTCCGAGCGCTCGGCCGCGGTCTCCTGGCAGCAGGCCGACGTCTCGGCCGCCGCCCGGGAGCTCGGCTGGCACCCGGAGACCGGGCTCGCCGACACCCTGCGCGACCTCTGGCTCAGCACCGCCGAGCCGACGCCGACCCCGGTGGTCGCATGACCGCCGGGACCACCCCCGACGGCCGCCTGCTGGTGCCGCTGTACGTCCACCCCGCGGTGGACCCGGCGGCCTGGCAGGCGGTCGCCGCCGCCGACCCCGCCCGGATCGCCGCCGTGGTGCTCAACCTCGCGGACGGTCCCGGCGAGGTTCCGGACCACGTCTTCGCCGATGCCGCCGAGGAACTCCGCGCCGCCGGACTGCCGTTGGTCGGCTACGCCGACACCGACTACGGCCGCCGGCCCCACGCCGCCGTGGTCGCCGACATCCTGACGTACCGTCAGCGCCACGGCATCACCGGCGTGTACTTCGACCAAGTCGCCACCCACCCGGGCGCGCTGGCGCACTACCGCCGCCTCGCCACGGCGGCCCGGGCGGCCGGCTGCGGCACCGTGGTGTTCGGCCACGGCGAGCACCCGGACCCGGCGTACGCCGAGGTCGGCCTGGCCGACCTGCTGGTCACCTTCGAGGGCGACTGGGACGCGTACCGCGCCATGACCCTGCCGCTGTGGACCGGCCGCCACGCGGCCTCCCGCTTCTGCCACCTGGTCTACGACGTCCCCGCCGAGTCCGCCCGCGACGCCTCCGCACTGATCGCCGCCCGGCGAGCCGGCGTCGGCTGCGCCGTACCGGGCGCCGGGGAGAACCCCTGGCGCACCCTGCCGCACGGCCTGACCGCCGCTGAACTGACCTGACCCGATCCGGAGTTCGACTACCGTGAACCGCCGTAACCGGCTGCTGCCCGCCGCCATAGCCTTCGCCACCGTCACCGCCCTGCTGGTCAGTTCGTGCAGCAGCTCGGGCTCGGAGGACGACAACGACTCGGCCGACGGCACCCAGAGCGCCTCGCCCACGGCCACCGCACCGAGCACCCCCAGCACCGCAGCGCCCAGCACCGCCGGCACGCCCAGCGCCCCCGGCACCACCTCGGCCCCGGGCACCCCCGGCGGCACCACCGCCCCGGGCACCACCCCGCCCGGCACCACCACCCCGCCGCCGGCCGGCGCCCGCTGGCAGCCCACCCCGGGCCTGACCTGGCAGTGGCAGCTCGGCGGCGGCCCCGTGGACCAGTCGGTGGACGTGCCGGTCTACGACATCGACGGCTTCGAGAACGACGCCTCGGTGGTCGCCGCGCTGCACGCCAAGGGCCGCAAGGTGATCTGCTACATCAACGCCGGCTCCTGGGAGGACTTCCGCCCCGACTCCGCCGCCTTCGCCAAGGCCCTGCAGGGCTCGGACACCGGCTGGAAGGGCGAGAAGTGGTTCGACATCCGCAAGCTCGACCAGCTGCGGCCGCTGATGGCGGCCCGCTTCGACATGTGCAGGAGCAAGGGCTTCGACGCCGTCGAGCCGGACACCATCGAGGCCTACAACCAGAACAGCGGCTTCCCGCTGACCCCGGACGACCAGATCAAGTACAACCGGATGCTGGCCCAGCTCGCCCACGAACGCGGTCTCGCCATCGGCCTCAAGAACGACCTGGACCAGATCCCCGCCCTGCTGCCGGACTTCGACTTCGCGGTCAACGAGGAGTGCTCGCAGTTCGACGAGTGCGACCGGGTCGCGCCCTTCGTGAAAGCGGGCAAGGCGGTCTTCCACGTCGAGTACAAGCTCGACACGGACCAGTTCTGCGCCAGGACCAAGGCCCTGGGATTCAGTTCGATGCAGAAGAAGCTCGACCTCAACGCCTGGCGCAAGCCCTGCTGAGGCCGGTGCTCCCCGCCGCGCGGGTGACCCTCACCGGGGTCACCCGCGCGAGGGTCACTTGACCGCCAGCCAGACGACGGCGCCCAGGACGACCAGGGCGACGACGGCGATCAGCGCGATCACGCCGGTGCGACTGCCGCCGGTCTTGCTGCTGCCGTAGGTGGAGACGGAGCCCGGTGCCTGACGCGCCGGGCTCTCGTCGACGAACGCCCGGAACATCTGGGTGCTACCGGCGGGGTCGTAGTCGTTGTCAGCCATGGCACGGACTCTAACGAATCCGCCCACCTCAGGCACACCCCGGACCCCTCCCCGGGCGGACCCGCCACCCGCGCGTGCGACGACGGTCCGACCGGATCGTGAAATCCGTGTGACGGACGGAACAACCCACCGCACGGGCCTGGTTGACTGCGGACATGACCGGAAACCAGAGCCGGGTCCGCCTCGGCACCTCCGACCTGTCCGTCCACCCGCTCTGCCTCGGCGGCAACGTCTTCGGCTGGACGGCCGACGAGCGGCAGTCCTTCGCCGTACTGGACGCCTACGCGGCCGCCGGTGGCAACTTCGTCGACACCGCCGACGTCTACTCCGCCTGGGCCCCCGGCAACGCCGGCGGCGAGTCCGAGACGGTGATCGGCGACTGGCTCCGCAGCCGGGGCAACCGCGACGACATCGTGATCGCCACCAAGGTCGGCAGCCACCCCAAGGCGACCGGCCTGGCCGCGGCCACCATCAAGTCCTCCGTCGAGGGCTCGCTGCGCCGCCTGGGCGTCGACCACATCGACCTCTACTACACCCACCGGGACGACGACACCCCGGTCGAGGAGTTCGTGACGGCACTGGACGAGCTGGTCCGCGCGGGCAAGGTCCGGGCGGTCGCCGCCTCCAACATCTCCGCCGAGCGGCTCGCCGAGGCGCTGTCCTTCGCCGAGCGCGAGGGCCTGGCCAAGTACGTCGCGGTCCAGCCCCAGTACAACCTGGTGTCCCGGGGCACCTTCGAGGGCCCGCTGGCCGAGGTGGTCGCCGAGCACGGCCTCGCCACCGTGCCCTACTACGCGCTCGCCTCCGGCTTCCTCACCGGCAAGTACCGCCCGGGCGGCCCGGGCGTCGACAGCGCCCGCGCCGAGGGCGCCGCCCGCTACCTCGCCGAGCCGCGCGGCCCCAAGGTCCTGGCGGCCCTCGACGCGGTCGCCGCCGAGCACGGCGTCGAGCCCGCCACCGTCGCCCTCGCCTGGCTCGCCGCCCGCCCCACCGTCGCCGCCCCCATCGCCAGCGCCCGCACCGTCGACCAGCTCCCCCCGCTCCTCGCCGCCGGCGCCCTCACCCTCACCCCCGCCCAGACCGCCCTCCTCACCACCGCCTCGGCCTGAGCACGCACCGGCCCCCGACAGCGGCGTGCTGTCGGGGGCCGGTGGGCTTCCCGGCTACGGCCGCCCGAAGTGGGTCGGGTAGTAGCCCGAGTCGAGCGTGGATATCCGGACGGTCCTGCCGGGCCGGGGGGCCTCGACGAACTTGCCGCCGCCCAGGTAGATCCCCACGTGGTGGATCCCCGAGGCCCGGCCGCTGTCCGACCAGAACACCAGGTCACCGCGGCGCAGTTGGCCCGCGCTGATCGGCGTGGTCGCCGCGTACTGGTCGTCGGCCACCCGGGGAAGGCCTATCCCGCTGCGCCGGTAGGCCTGCTGGACCAGCCCGGAGCAGTCGTAGCCGGACGGGCCGTTGCCGCCCCAGACGTACGGCTTGCCCAGCTGGGCGAGCGCGTAGTCGACGGCCGCCTCGGTGTTCCCGGAGGTCGGGGTGGTGTCCGGGGACGGTCGGCTGCCCGACCCGCCGGAGCCCTGCTCCGAGCCGCCGCCGGACTGACCGGTGCGACTGACGTAGACGTCGTAGTGGCTGGTCCAACGCCACTCACCGCTGCCGTTCTTGAACCAGTACCTCGACCCGTCCCAGCCCTGACGCAGGCCCCAGGAGGAGGCCGAGCCGTTCGAGCCGGCCTTCGCACCGGAGGAACCGGAGGAGGCGGAGGAACCGGACGAGCCGGACTTGCCGGTGCGACTGGCGTAGACGTCGTAGTGGCTGGTCCAACGCCACTCACCGCTGCCGTTCTTGAACCAGTACCTCGACCCGTCCCAGCCCTGCTTGCCGGCCGCCGCGTGCGCGGAGCCCGCACCGGCCGTCAGGCCGACCACGCCGGCACCCGCCAGCACGGTGGTGGCCAGGCAGGTGCCTCGCACGGCCCGGTTTATTCGGCTGCCACCGCCGACCGCGGCGGCCCGGGCGGTGCGCGGCCGGGCGGCGCAGTTCGGGCAGCCGCAGCCCGTGATCGCGGGGATGCTGCCCAGGCGCTCCTCGAAGCCGATCAGACCGGTATCGGCGTCGGGGCCGATACCGGTATCGGTGCCGGGGTCGGCGTACGCGCCGGTGGCTATCCTCATGCGGGTCGTCCTTCCTTCCGCCCGGCCCGGGCGGCCGGGGGCGGTACCGAGGCGGCCACTCCGGCCGGGGCGACGAAGGCGACCAGCAGCTGTTCCATCAGCGCGCTGCGGGCGGCCTCGTCCAGTTCGTGCGCGGTCGCGCGCTCCAGGCGCCGGACGGCCAGCGCCGCCGCCTCCACCGCGTCGTCGACCAGGACGGTCCGCAGGCCCGCGTCCAGGTCGGCCAGCCGGCGGCGGCGCATCGACTCGGCCACCTCGGGCGCGTAGTCCAGCGCCAGCGGCTGCACCGAGTAGACCTCCAGGCCCGCCGGAGCGGCCTCGGCGGCCAGCGCCCGGGTCATCTCGTCGGCGAACCACTGCCCGTCGCGCAGCGCCGGGCCGGGCGCCGCGTTGCTGTCGCACGGCAGGGTGGAGGCGGTGCGGGTGAGCACCGCCTGGACCTGCTCGCGCAGGTAGCTCTCGTGGTCCTCGATCGCCAGCAGCGCCCGCGCGGTGTCCTTGACCCGCCAGACGATCAGCAGCCGGACCACGATCGGGGTGCCGGTGCGGTCGACGGCCTTGACCGGCTCGCTGCGCCAGTGCCGCAGCCGCACGTCGACCCGGCGGCGGCGCAGCAACGGGTTGACCCAGACCAGCCCGGTCCTGCGCACCGTGCCCCGGTAGCGGCCCCAGCGGCTCAGCACCCGGGTCTCGCCGCCCGCGTTGGCCAGCAGGCCGGCCAGCGCGAACACCACCAGCAGCCCGGCCGCGCTGACCGCGGCGATGGCCTGGGCGTCGATCTCGGCCCGGCCGCTCGCCCGCACGGCGGGGCTGCGCAGTTCGGGCAGCACGTCCCAGCGCGGGACGACGCCGGTGCGCAGCAGCGCGTAGCCCACCGCGGCCAGGCCGAGCAGCACCACCAGCAGGGCGACCCAGCCGGGCAGGACGGCGGCGGTGTACTCGCGCAGCGCCTGGTCCGCCCTCGGGGGGCGGCGCGAGGTGGCGGCGGCGGGTGCACCGGCCGGGCCGGGCTCGGGGAGTTCGACGGTCTCCGGGGCGGCGGTCTCCAGCGGGTCCCGCTGGTCGGCGGGACCGGCCGGCGACGGGGCGGGGACGACGGCCATCGGGGCCGTGGCCGGACCGCCGTCGCCCGGACCGACCGGGCCGACCAGGCCGACCGGCTTGGCGGCCTTGACGGTCGAAACCCTGGGCAGCGGGCTGGCGCCGGAGGCGGAACGTTCCGGCAGGGCCGGGGGGAACGACTTGGACAGGTGGTCGGGTCGCTGCGAAGAATCGCGGGTGACGTCCATGCACGGATCCTCTGGGTCTGGTGTGTCGCGCAACGGGCGGCCCGGATCTGACGGGCAGTGCCAGAGTCAGGCTAAGTTCATACGTCATCAAATGCGACATTTGAGCCGAGGTGTGTCGACATTTACTGACTAATCGTCCAAAGCTGACCTGACGCGCAGGCACATGGTCGGTTGATCGGGACGGTTCGGCGCAGGTCAGCGCCGTCGGGCACCGGATCCACGGGCGAACACCCGACGGGTGATCAGCCCGATTCCGGCGAGCACCAGCAGCACCCCGGCGAGCAGACCGTGCCAGCGGGCCTCCCGTGGCTGGGCAGCCGCCGCCTGGGCCGGCGGCGCCGGCAACGGCCGGGCAGCGGCCCCGCTCGCCCTGCTTCCTCCCTGGTCAGCGGCCGACAGCGGCTCGGCGGCGACCGGTCCGCCGCCGGGCGACGCGGCCGCCACGGCTCTCGTCGAGCCGACGCCCGGGGCCGGCGGAGCACTCCCGGTCGGCGGGGCGGGGACGGCGGAGACAGCGGAGGCAGCGGGAACGAACGGAACCGACGGACGGGCCGAGGCGCTGGAGCCGGCCGAGGCCGCCGCAGGAACCGCGGGAACGGACGTCGCCGACGGCACCACCGGTGGCACGACGATCGGCAGCAGCCCCACCGGAACCGGCCGGAGCGCCGGCACCCCGGTCGGACTCGGCGACCCGACGGCCGACGGCACCACCGCCGACGGCGACGGCGAAGCCGAAGCCGACGGGCTCGCACTCACGCTCGCACTGGCACTCGCGCTCGCCCCCGACGGAGCCGCCACTGACGGACTGACCGCCGAAGGACTCACCACCGTGGGACTGACCGCCGGAGAGCTGACGGCCGGAGAGCTGGCCGCCGAAGGACTCACCACCCCCGCAGCCGCCACCCGCACCCGCACCGGATCCGCCGAAGTCCCGTTCCCCGCCCGGTCGGTGACCGTGACGGTCAGCCACTGCTCCCCGTCCGCCAGGTCCCGGTTGGCGGTGCAGCTCCAGCTCCCGTCCAGCGCCGCCGTGGCCCCGCAGAGCACCGTACGGTCGCCGCCCGCCGTCGGGGCCGCCGCGACCTGTACGCTCGCCCCCGCTTCGGCCCGTCCGGCGAGCTTGGGCCGGCCGACCCGCAGGACCTCCCCGGGAGCGGGCGCGGTGAGCACCGGCTTGTCCGGCGGCACGGTGTCCACGACCAGCGCGACCGACTGTCCGGCCGTCCGGTTCCCGGCCGCGTCGACGGCGACGGGGACGAGCTGGTGGCCGCCGTCGGCCAGGTTCTCGACCGGCAGGCAGGACCACCCGCCGTCCGCGCGGACCGCGCTGCTGCACAGTTCGGCGGAGGCTGAGGCGGAGGAGGGTGCGGAGGCGGCCCGGTCGGTGACCGAGACGGTGCTGCCGGCCTCGCCGGTGCCGGTGAGCTGCAGCCCCGGGTCGTTGGTGTAGGCGGGAAGGGTGAGCACCGGCGCGGTCGGCGGGGTGGTCTTCACGGTGACCTTGGCGGGCTCGCCGCGCAGCACCACGCCGCCGCTGGTGGTCTCCACCGGGGTCAGGGAGTGCGGCCCGGCCGCGAGCGCCTTGCCGGGGCGGCAGGACCAGTCGCCGTTGCGTTCGACCTTGGCCCGGCAGAGCACGGTGTCGCCGTCCCGGATCTCCATCGAGGCGCCGGCGACGGCGCCCTCCCCGCTGATCCTGGGGCGGGCGTCGGCCAGCACGGTGCCGTCGACCGGCTCGGCGACCTCGGGCCGGGCGGCGCCGACGGTCAGCTTGATCCGCTGGTCGGTGACCTGTCCGGAGTCGGCGAAGCCGCCGGAGGGCACGAGTTGGCTGGTGTCCCGGCCGATCCGCAGCCGGGCCCAGGTGTCGCCGGAGGCTGCGCCGGCCGGCACGGTCCACTCCAGCGTGGCGGTGTCGGCACCGGCCGGGATCTCGGTCTGCACCCGGTCGGCGGGGTCGAACCGGCCACTGTGGTCGAAGTCGATCCAGCCGGCCAGGGTGGCAGGCTGGTCGCCCACCGCGACCGGGACGGTGACCCGGTAGTACCGGCCGATGGCGGCCTGGTCGGGGAAGCCGAGCGAGGGGTCGGCGCCCTGGTACTCGCCGCGGCCGGGCTGGAGCTTGGGGGGCGGCGGGCTGCCGGAAGGGCCGGTGGGCAGGCTCGCGAAGGGGTTGCCGCGCCGGACCGCGTCGTGGTCGAGCTCGACCAGCGGCCGGTCGGCCGGGGCGATGGCGGGGCGGCTGCGGTCGCGGTGGCCGGGGGTGGTGGCGTCGGCGCCCAGGAAGAGGTCGGAGACCACGTGCGAGGCGTTGCCGTAGGCCTGCGGCGCGGTGCCGAACTCCTCGTCCACGGTGACGGTGTAGGCCTGCCGCAGGACGGGCGGCGCGGTGGTGCTGCCGGCCCGGGGGGTGGAGCGCTGCTCGATCCGGAAGACCGCGGTGCGGACCGTCCCGGTGAGTTCCAGGGTGCCCTCGGCGGCGGAGCCCGCGGCGGCGTCGGTGGAGCCGTCGGTGCCCGCGGGCGCCAGGGAGTTGCCGCCGACCGTCCAGCCGGGCCAGTCGGTGCGCCCGACCAGGCCGGGGGCGGCGGGGGATCCGCCGGTGAGGGTCAGCCGGGCCGCGGTGCTGGTGGTGCCGGAACTCCCGGTGGCGACGGCGGCGAGTCCGCTGAGGTGCAGCCTGGGATTGCGGACCGGCCGGGAGAAACCCAGCCGGAGGGTTCCGACGGTGCGCCAGGAACCGTCCGGCTGCGGACGGTCGGGGGTGAGGAGGAAGGTCTGGGCGGGGTCTCCGGCGTGCATTCCGTCCGCGTACCGGCCGGGACTCCCCCCTCCGGGACGATCGGCCAATCGGCCCGCTTCGGCGGTGACCGCCGTTCCGGTCTCGGCCGTGAGGTCGAACTGGACGGAGAGCCCGGAGGGCAGCACCGCCCGGTGTTCGGCCGACCAGGAATCCGGGGTCTGTCGGGCCACCGAGAGCGGGGCGTTCCAACCGGTCAGCGCCCCGACCGTGAGAACGGCCAGGGCGGCAGCTGTGCGGGGAAACCGTCGGCTCATCCGGCTCTCCTTCACGGTCGGCTGCCGGGGCGGCGGGCAGTCTGGGCACAAGATCTGACAAACGGAACCACGATCCTGGGCCGGCCATACTCCGACACATGTGCTTCTGTCCGCATCCCACCCGATTGGCGGCCATTCGGGCGGCAGGACGGGATGTACCCGAAACGACCGCATTTGATCCACTGGGCGGTGCCGGCTCCCGCCAAGACGCACCCTGGCTCAACCGGACCGCCCTGGGGTGCCCGGCGTCACGCACCGCCGGGAGCCGTGCCCGGAAAACGGAGAAGCCCCCGGCCGGTGGCCGGGGGCTTCTCGCTGGTGCGCTCAGCAGGATTCGAACCTGCAACCTCTTGATCCGTAGTCAAGTGCTCTATCCGTTGAGCTATGAGCGCAAGGAACGGGCGAACCCGATCTTGCGGAGTGTGGTGCGCTCAGCAGGATTCGAACCTGCAACCTCTTGATCCGTAGTCAAGTGCTCTATCCGTTGAGCTATGAGCGCTCGCCCTGGTGAACCATGCCCCCGGGGCGTTGCGTGGACAACATTACATGACCTGCGACGCAGGACGAAATCGATTGATCCGACCCGGGCCGGCCGCCTGCGGCCCCCGTCCCGGCAGCCCGCGGACCCCGTCCCGGCCGGGCGGCCGACGGGCCCCGGACATGCGAAGAGCCCCGCCGACATGATCGTCGACGGGGCTCCCCGGCTGGCGGAGGCTGAGGGATTTGAACCCTCGATCAGGAATAACCCCGAAACCGCATTAGCAGTGCGGCGCCATAGACCGGACTAGGCGAAGCCTCCCCACATGGATCACACCCGCGCGAGCGGGCCCGTTCCGTGTGTCAGTGATGATGCCACAACCGTGGGGCTCGGCACCAACCACCGCCCACGTTACTAGGCGGGTCGCTCCCGCCGCAAAGAAGAATGAGATACTGCCGACTCCGGAGGAGCTGCCCTGAGCCGAGGAGACCTGTCGACGTGAGCAGCAGGCCGATCCGAGGCGCTGCTCGCCTCGACGCCATACTCGACGCCCTGCCCGAAGCGCTGTTGCTGGTGAACAGCAACGGCACCGTGGTGGACGCCAACAGCGCGGCGGTCCAGGCGCTACAGGCGCCCGGCACCTCGCTGGTCGGCATGGGCGTGCTCGGCCTGCTACCCGAGTTCGACCCCAGCCGGATCCCGGGCTCGATGCGCCCGGCCACCCGCGAGGCCGACGCCCTGGACCGTCCGGTCCGGATGACCGCCCACCGCACCGACGGGACGACCTTCCCGGTCGAGGTCTCCGGCAACGACTTCGCCGCCGACGGCGGCGACGGCTACGGGCGCTCCCCCTACGAGCCCTACCGCGAGGGCTCCCGCGCCTCCTCGTCCTCCGACCTGCTCCTGCTGCTGGTCCGGGACCTCTCCGGGCGGCTCGGCGTCGAGACCGAGCTGCGCCGCCAGCACAAGCAGACCGAGATGATCCTGCGGGCCGCCGCCGAGGGCGTGCTCGGCGTGGACCTCGAAGGCCGCTGCGTCCTGGTCAACCCGGCCGCCGCGCACATCCTGGAGTACCGGGCGAGCGAGCTGGGCGGGCGCGAGCTGCACCCGCTGATCCAGCACTCCCGGGCCGACGGCACCCCGCTGGCGCTGGAGGAGTCCGCGCTGCTGGACACCCTGACCTCCGGGCGCAAGCACCGGGTGCGCGGCACCGTGCTGTGGCGCAAGGACGGCCGCCCCGTCACCGTCGACCTCACCACCGCCCCGGTCCGGGACGGCGACGAGCTGGTCGGCGCGGTGATGACCTTCACCGACCGCAGCCGCGAACTCGCCCTGGTCGCCCGTAACGAGCACCTCACCGCCGTCCTGGAGAGCGAGCTCGGCGGCGCGCTGAGCGCGCTGAACCAGCGACTGGACCGCCTCGCCGCCGACCCGGCCGGGCAGCTCTGGCCCGAGGCCAACTGGACCCTGCGACGGCTCGCCGACGAGTGCCGCCGGTTCGGCAAGCTGATCGACGGCGTGCTGGAGCACCAGCGCTCCGAGGCCGGCGAGGGCGCACCGCCCGAGGGCCGGGACGGCAAGGGCGGGCGCGGGGCCGCGAAGCGGGTCCCGGTCGGCCTGGACCAGGTGGTCCGCCGGGCCGTCGAGGAGGCCGGCGAGCTGGTCGGCCCCGGCCGGGTGCGCTTCTCGGTGCACGCCGCCGCGGTCGAGGTGATCGCCGACGAGCGTCGGCTCGCCCAGGCGCTGGCCCACCTGGTCGCCGACGTCAGCGGTACCGGCCTCTCGCTGGACCCGCCCACCGCCCCCTCCCCCGGTCTGGCCGTCCCCGGACTGACCGCGCCCGGGCTGGGCGGCCCGCCCACCCCGCCGGCGCCCGCCGAACCGCCGACCGTCGTCCTGGCCGCCGCCCAGCGCGGCGAGGTCGCCCGGGTCGAGATCCGCGGCCCCGGTGTCGGCGGCAGCCCCGTCCACCTGCCGATAGCCCGCGCGGTGGTCGAGCGCCACGGTGGCGTGCTCCAGCCGCACGAGCTGCCCGGCAAGGCCGGGACCACCTACGTGGTCGAGCTGCCGCTGGACCCGGCCGCCGCGAAGGCCGCCGCCGAACGCGCCTCCGCCGAGGGCCGCTCGGACCGGCCCAAGGAGGGCGACAGCGCCGTCCTGCCCGAGCTGCCGGGCATTCCGCAACTGCCCACCAGCGGCGTCGACGCCGCCGAGTCCACCGGGCCCACCCCGGCCGCCGGCACCCCGACCGGCTCCGGCCGCCCCGGCGACGCGCCGGGCACCCACGAGGCCGCCGAACCGGAGCAGGCACCCGCCGAGGAGGCCCCGGCCGAGCGCCGCGGCCGCCGCGGCCGGCCCGCCGCCGAAGCCGGGGCCCCCGAGGGCTCCGCCCCGGCCGCTCCCGCCGACCAGTGGCCGAACGCCCCCGCCCGGGTCGAGCGGGCCGTCCCCGAGCAGTGGAACGGCACCGGCAACGACCCCGCCTACGGCCGCCCCGGCCCGGCCGCCCCGGAGGCGGCGCAGAGCGACCCCTGGGGCAAGGACGACGGCCGCTCCGGCCCCGCCTACGCCGTACCCGTGGAGGGCGCGCGCCCCGCCCAGGGCCGGCCCGCCGGCCGTGGGCCGCTGGCGCTCGGCCCGGCGCCCGCCGACGCCGCCGCCGCTCCCACCTCCGCCTCCGCCTCCGCCTCCGTCGAACCGCAGCCGAACGGCGCCGCCACCGAGGACGGCGTCGAGGCCAAGCCGCGCAGACGCCGCGCCCTGCCCTCCCCGGAGGACTCCTCGGGCGGCTTCGCGCTCCCCGGCGTGGGCGACACCCCGGTCTACCCCGGCCTGGAACACGCCCTGCCCACCGGCCCGGCACCCGCCCCGGCCGAGCCCGCCGTCGCACCGACCGGCCGCCGCCGCCGGCTCTCCGTACCGCCCGGGCCCGGAGCGGACGCCCCGGCCGGAGCACCCGCTCCGCAGACCGGCGGCGCGCTGGAGCCGGCCCGGCCCGCGCTGTCCGCCGCCGAGGAGCCGGACGGGCCGCGCCCGGTCGGCAGCGGACTGGCCGAACTGGCGCCGCCGCGACCGGCCGCCGCCCCGGTGCCCGCCGCCCCGCAACCGCCCGGGCCGGCCGCGCCGCGCGCGCTGGCCGAACTGCCCGCCGCCCGGAGCGACCGCCCGGACGCCGAGCAGCCGCAGGCCGCCTCCGGTGAACTGGCCAACACCCGCCGGCTGCTGGTCTGGCCCGAGCCCGACCCGGCCACCGGCCAGGCGCTCCAGGCCCGCGGCTACCTGCCGGTGATCGTCCGCTCCCGCGAGGAGGTGGACGCCCAGGCGAACGCCTTCCCGGCGGCGCTCTTCGTCGACCCGCTGACCGGCCCGATCACCCGCACCGCGCTGCAGTCGCTGCGCACCGCGGCGCTCAACAGCCGGGTCCCGGTGCTGGTGACCGCGGGCCTCGGCCAGGCCACCCGGGACGCCGCCTACGGCGCCGACCCCGCCGTGCTGCTGCGCGCCCTGGCCCCGCGCGACGGCGAGCACCACGCCCCGCGGGTGCTGCTGGTCGAGGGCGATCCGGACATCGCCGCCGCCATGATCAGCAGCCTGGAGCGGCGCGGCATGCACGTCGAGCACGCGGTGGACGAGAACGACGCCGTCGCCCGGGCCAGCAGCGTGCAGCCCAACCTGGTGGTGATGGACCTGTTCCAGATCCGCCGCCGCCGGATCGGACTGCTGGACTGGCTGCGCGCCAACGACCGGCTGCACCGCACCCCGCTCGTGGTCTACACCTCGGTGGACCTCGACCCGCGCGAGCTGCCCCGGCTGCGCACCGGCGAGACGGTGCTCTTCCTCGCCGAGCGCTCCACCAGCGAGGACGTCCAGTCCCGGATCGTCGACCTGCTCGGGCGGATCGGCGCGATGGGCGAGGCGGGCGTCGCCGCCGCGGGCTGAGCCCGGACGCGCCGGAGGGCCGACCCCGTGCGGGGCCGGCCCTCCGGTGTACGTCCGCTACTCCTTGCCGAGCGTGGTGACGTCCAGTTCGTCGGCCGCGTAGCTGGCCCGGATCACCTTCTTGTCGAACTTGCCGACCGAGGTCTTCGGGACGGACTCGACGATCGCCCAGCGCTCCGGCAGCTGCCAGGAGGCGATCCGCTCGGCCAGGAAGGCCCGCAGCTCCTTGAGCCCGACGGCTGCGCCCGGGCGCAGCACCACGGTGGCCAGCGGGCGCTCGCCCCACTTCTCGTCCGGCACCGCGACCACGGCGGCCTCGGCCACCTCGGGGTGACCCATCAGGGCGTTCTCCAGCTCGACGGAGGAGATCCACTCGCCGCCCGACTTGATGACGTCCTTGGCCCGGTCGGTAAGGGTCAGGTAGCCGTCGGCGGTGATGGTGCCCACGTCGCCGGTGCGCAGCCAGCCGTCCTCGGAGAACTTGTCATCCGGGCGGACCGGGTCCTGCCCGGCGCCGCCGTAGTACGCGCCGGCGATCCACGGGCCGCGGACCTCCAGCTCGCCGGCCGAGACGCCGTCGTGCGGCATCCGCTCGCCGCCCGGGCCGATCAGCCGGGCCTCGACCGAGGCCGGGAAGAGGCCCTGGGTGATCCGGTACGGCCACTCCTCCTCGGGGGTGAGGCCGCCCGGCGGCTGGGCGAAGCAGCCGAGCGGGGAGGTCTCGGTCATGCCCCAGGCGTGCAGCACCCGGATGCCGTGGCGCTCGTCGTAGGCCTTCATCAGCGAGGGCGGGCAGGCGCTGCCGCCGATGACGACCATGCGCAGGCTGGAGGTGTCGTAGTCGCCCGCGTCCAGCTCGTCCAGCAGGCCGCTCCAGATGGTCGGGACGGCGGCGCTGACGGTGGGGCGGACGGCGGCGATCATCTCGGCCATCGGCTTGGGCTGGAGGAAGCGGTCCGGCATCAGCAGGTTGGCGCCGGACATGAAGGCGGCGTGCGGGATGCCCCAGGCGTTCACGTGGAACATCGGGACCACCGGCAGGGCGGTGTCGCGCGGGGTGAAGGCGAAGTTGTCGCCGGTGTTGACCTGCATGCAGTGCAGGTAGATCGACCGGTGGCTGTAGAGCACGCCCTTCGGGTCCCCGGTGGTGCCGGAGGTGTAGCAGAGCACGGCGGCCTGGCGCTCGTCGATGTCCCGCTGCCACGGGTAGTCGGTGGGCCGGTCGGCGATCAGCTCCTCGTAGTCGTGCACGCCGCCGGCGAAGCCGGCCAGCACCGAGCGGTCGCCGGGGCCGGCCACCACGATGTGCTTGAGCGTGGGCGCGAGCTGCGGCAGCACGGCGGCGAGCAGCGGCAGGACGCTGCCGTTGACGATGATCACGCGGTCGGCGGCGTGGTCGACGATGAAGGACAGCTGCTGGGCGGGCAGCCGCAGGTTCAGGGTGTGCAGCACGGCGCCCATCGACGGGACGGCGAGGTACGCCTCCAGGTGGACGTCGTTGTTCCACATCAGCGTCGCGACCCGGTCGTCGCCCGTCACCCCGAGCTCGTCGCGCAGCGCGTGTGCCAGCTGCGCGGCGCGCGCGCCCACCTCGGCGTAGGTCCGGACGACCGGACCGGTCGCGTCCCAGGTGGTGACGGTGGAACGGGCGTGGACCGTGGACCCGTGCTCCAGGATCCTGGCGACGGTGAGCGGTACGTCCTGCATCGTGCTGAACACGGGTCCTCCTCGACCTGGCGGCACTGGCGGTTCCACGGCACTTCCTACCGGGGGGTAATGCGCGTGGACGTGCCCGATTGTGCCGTTCCGTCCGGCCGCTGTCAGCATCCTGAACCCGTTGCACGGATCACTGAGGCGCCGCCTCCCCTCGCCGCCTCGCCTCGCCGTCTCGCCGCCGTTGGCCGCGGTGGGGTGGCGCGGTCAGCCGGCGGTCGGGCCGTCGACCTGGTCGCGGTCGACGGTGAGGGTCTCGCCGGCGTAGGTCTCCTGGACGTTGCCGTGGTACTGGTGGACGCGCTGGTGGGAGGCCCAGAGCTGCGGGTCGAGCGGGCCGGAGCCGGCGGTGTCGGCGTGGTCGTCCCAGCGGGCGTACCAGACGGCGTCGGGGAGCGGGGCGCTGCCGGCCCGGGCGGCGGCGGCCAGGTCGGCGACGCCGGAGTCGAGGCTGGAGTAGAAGCCGGAGCGGTAGCCCGCCGCGTGCAGGGCCCTGGTCCAGCCGAGGGCGAAGTCGACCACGGCCTGGCCGCAGCCGGCGTCGTGCATCGGGTAGGCCTCGATGTCCAGGTAGACCGGGGCGCCCTTGCCGAAGCCGAGCGCGCGCATCGCGCGCACGGCCTCGCCGGCCTCGTCCCCGCCCTGCTCGGCGGCCTTGGCCGGGTCGATCCGCCGGGGCTTGCGGCTCGGGTCGGCGCACGGCGCCTGGAGGCCGACGTGCACCGGCAGGAACCGCCAGCCGATCGCGCGCGCCTGGTGGATCCAGTCCGCGGTGAGCCGGGGCTGGGTGCAGCCGCGCTGGGAGCCGCTGACGTAGATGCCGACCGCCCCGTACGGGGAGGCGGCGCGCCAGGCCCGCAGTGCGTCGGTCGAGGGGGCGGTGCAGGCGTCGAAGGCGGTGCCGCTCCAGTGGTCGCGGAACCGGGGCGGCCCGATCCGGTCGGGGAGCCGGACGGCCCGGATGCGCGGGGCGGCGGCGGCCGGGACGGAGGCCTCGGCGCTCACACCCGTCCCGTCGGTGGCCAGCAGGAGCACGAGGGAGGCGGCGAGGAGGGCCGCTGGGCGGAGATAGCGCACCCGGCCTTGATACTGACGGACCATCGGATGAACGCGCCAACCACGCCGCATGGCCCGTTCGAGCCCACCCTTTCGGGCGCACCCGTCCGCATCCGTCCCGGTTTCCGTGAACGGGTTGTAACGAGCTTGCTGGTTGGTCACTCCTTACGGCAAACTCGTCAGCATGCCCACCTCCCACACCGGCGAAACCGTCGCCCCCGCCTCGGCCGCTGCCGTCGCCGAGGCCCTTGCCATGCCGCCCGCCCCCAAGGGCGAGCCCGCCGGCGAGCGGGGCAGCTGGCGACGAGGTGGGGAGCCCGGCTCCACGGCGCCCCCGGGGCTCCGACCCGGCCGGTCCACCGGCCGGATCGGCAAGGCCCTGCGGCGCCCGGACAGGATCCCGGCGCCGCTTCTGTGTCTGGTCGCGATGTTCCTGGTGCAGACCGGCATCGCCCTGTCCAAGCCGCTGTTCGGCCCGCTCGGGGTCAGCGGCACCACCTTCCTGCGGCTGGGCTTCGCCGCGGTGATCCTGCTCGCCGTCACCCGGCCCCGGCTGCGCGACAAGCGCCCGCGCGACCTCGCCGCGGCCGCGCTGCTCGGCATGGCCTCCGCCGGGATGACCCTCCTGTTCGCCGGGGCGATCGACCGGCTGCCGATGGGCACCGCCGCGACCATCGAGTTCCTCGGCCCGCTCGCGGTCGCCCTGGTCTTCGCCCGGCGGGCCAGCCACCTGCTCTGGGCGCTGCTCGCGGCCGCCGGGGTCGTCCTGCTGACCCTGCTCGGCGAGGGGGACGGCGGCGGCTCGCTCGACCCGGTCGGCCTGCTCTACGCCTTCGGCGCGGCCGGCTGCTACGCGCTGTACATCCTGTTCACCGACAAGGTCGGCGCCACCTTCAAGGGTTTCCAGGGGCTGGCGGTGTCGATGACGGTCGGCGCCCTGTTCCTCGCGCCGTTCGGGCTCGGCGAGGCCTGGGACGGGCTGACCGCCTCCGGCGCCTCGCCGCTGGTGCTGCTCGCCTCGGCGGCCGGAGTGGCGCTGCTGCTGCCGGTGCTCCCGTACGCGCTGGAGATGACGGCGCTGCGGCGGATGCCCCAGCGGGTGTTCAGCGTGCTGGTCAGCCTGGAGCCGGCGGTCAGCGCACTGGTCGGGCTGGTGGTGCTCGGCCAGCTGCTGGGCGCGGCACAGCTGGCCGGGATCGGCTGTGTGGTCGCGGCCAGCGTGGGGGCCACGCTGACCGGACGGCGCTGACCGTACGGGGCCGGTCGTACCGGCCGTTCGGGGCCGGCGTCACGGCGCCGGCCCCGTGACGCCGGCCTACGGCCAGAGCAGGGTGCGGGACCACTCCGGGGTGCGGACCGGACCGGTGCGGGTGTAGCGCAGCCGGACGTGCCGGCGCTGGGCGTCGCCCTGCCAGAACTCCACCTCGTGCGCCCACAGGGTGTAGACCGCGTGGCCGGGCGCGACGGCGTCCGGGGTGGCCTCCAGCCGGCGCCGGGCGACCGCCACCGCCTCGTCGTACTCGGCCAGCTCACCCAGCGGCTCGCTCTGCCGGCCGACCAGCGCACCGACCCGGGCGGCGGGCGAGCGGGTGGCGAACTCCGCGGCGGCGACCAGGTCGGCGGCCCGCTCGACGCTGCCGCGCACCCGGACCTGGCGGCCCAGCTGCGGCCAGTAGACGCTCAGCGCGGCCGCCGGGTGGTGGGCGAGCTGGCGGCCCTTGGGGCTGTCGGCGGCCGCGGAGAAGTTCCAGCCGGTGCCGGCCGCGTCCACGTCGCGCAGCACCAGCACCCGGGCGTCCGGCATGCCGTCGGCGTCGACCGTGGAGAGGGTGAAGGCCTGCGGGTCCAGCACCCCGGCGTCCAGGGCGGTGACGAGCCAGTCCACGAACAGCGGGCCGGGCTCGGCGGGGGCGGTCGCGGGGTCGAAGGAGGGCAGCGGGCGGGCCATCGGCGGGCGGCCGAGCAGCAGTTCGGGGACGGACCGCGGCCCGGGCCGGCGCTCGTCCAGTGGTGCCGGGCACGGCTCCGGCTGCGGCTCCGGTACGGGCCTGGCCCCGTCCGGGCCGGTCAGGCCCTCGTCCTCCGCCGCCATCGCGCGCCTTCCTTCCGATTGCCGCGGTCGCCGCCCCGACCGGGCCGTCCGTTCCGGGCCCGGGCACGTGGAGCGCTGTCGGAGCGCAACCGTACCGCCGTGGACCGACGCCTCCGGGCGCGGGCCCTCGCTGGACGGGTCCGGACCGCTCGCGGGGGACGGGGCGCGCGCGGGGCGCGCACGGGTGGGGCGCGCGGGCGGGGCGCGCACGGGCGGGGCGCGCACGGGCGGGGCGCGCACGGGCGGGGCGCGCGGGCGGGGCTGGTGGCAACCCCGGGCCCGGACGCACTCGTGGGCGGTGCCGATGGCGGCACCGCCCACGAGGCCGGTTTCGCGGCGACCCTTTCCGCTGGCCGGTCCATGCGTTCGTCCGGTCTCCCCGGTCCACCCGGGGCGGGAAGCCCGCCCGGTGACCGTTCCGAACCCCGCCGCGGATGTTCAGCTCACCCGCGGCCGTCCACCTCCGGCGCCCCCGCCGGCAGTGGCACCCGGGGCCGTCAGGGGAAGATCGGGGCGAAGATGACGTTGACGTTCTTGTTGCCCTGACCGGCCAGGACGTTGCCCGTGTTGTCCTTCACCGCGACGGTGTTGTTCTGGTTCGAGGCGCCGGCACCGGTGGCCGTCTGCTGGGTGGAGACGTAGTTGCCGTCGACGCCGCCGAAGACGTTGCCGGTACCCGTGTTGGACACCACGCCGGCGTTGGAACCGGCCGCGGCGCCCGCGCCGTTGTCGGCGGCGGCGACCCCGGCACCGGCCAGCAGCAGACCCGCCGCCAGCGGGGCGGCGAGCAGGATCCCGGACACCCGGCGGGTGTTGAAGCGAGCCATGTTGTATGCCTCCAAAAAACTGTTAATCGTGCATTGGTCGAGCAGGGTTGCGGGGGTTCGCCGGCCAGACGAACACCTGCGGGCTGCGACGCCGGGAGACAGACTTCCGCAACAAATCGACAAAGCACTAGCCGGCGGATCAGTTTTCGCCCGTAAGCGTGATATCCACCGAGGCTGCGCATAACGGGCACCGAACCGGACAGTGCGCCGACACACCGCCACTGAGCTGGCACTTCGCCCGATCGGCGGCCTTTCGGCGGGCGCCGGACGACGGCGCATCGGTGCCGTACGAACCTCCGGGCGCACCACCCCGGCGCAAGGCGCATCGAAACACGCCCCCGCTACGTTCGATCACCCTTCCAAGTCGACTTTTCGGCCATTCGCAGACCATCGGAAAGTCGTACTGAAAAGGCGGGCCGACCAAGGGCACGAAATGCGGAAATGACATCCGTCCTGAAAATCAGACCATCTTGCCCGGTCAGACCATCTTGCCCGGATTGAGGATGCCCAGCGGGTCGAAGACCGCCTTCACCTGCCGCTGCAGCTCCAGCCCGACCGGCCCCAGCTCACGCGCCAGCCAGTCCCGCTTGAGCAGCCCCACCCCGTGCTCCCCGGTGATCGTGCCGCCCAGCTCCAGCCCGAGCGCCATGATCTCGTCGAAGGAGCGCTGGGCACGCGCCGTCTGCTCCGGGTCCGCGGCATCGAAGATCACGATCGGGTGGGTGTTGCCGTCCCCGGCGTGGCTGACCACCCCGATCGTCAGCGCGTGCCGCTCGGCGATCGCCGCGACTCCGTTGAGCATCTCGGCCAGCCGGGAGCGCGGCACCGCGACGTCGTCGATCATCGTGGTGCCCAGCCGGTCCAGCGCGGGCAGCGCCAGCCGCCGGGCCGCCAGCAGCAGGTCCGACTCGGCCTGGTCCTCGGCCGGGACCACCTCCGTCGCCCCGGCCTCCCGGCACAGCTCCGCGACCCGGGCCAGTCCGGCCTCCCGGTCCGGCCCGTCGAAGGCCACCAGCAGCAGCGCCCGGGTCGACTCCGGCAGCCCCATCTGCCCCAGCTCGTTGACGGCCCGGACGGAGACCGCGTCCATCAGCTCCATCAGCGACGGGGTCAGCCCGCGCTCCATCACCGCGCAGACCGCCGCCCCCGCGGTGTCCGCGCTGGGGAACTCCGCCGCCAGCGCCAGCTGCGGCTCCGGCGCGGGCCGCAGCGCCAGCACCGCCCGGACCACCACTCCGAGGGTGCCCTCCGAGCCGACGAACAGCCGGGTCAGGTCGTACCCGGCCACTCCCTTGGCCGTGCGGCGCCCGGTGGACAGCAGCCGGCCGTCCGCCAGCACCACATCCAGCCCGAGCACGTACTCACTGGTGACGCCGTACTTCACACAGCAGAGCCCGCCCGCGCCGGTGCCGATGTTGCCGCCGATCGTGCAGGACTCCCAGCTGGACGGGTCCGGCGGGTAGCAGAGCCCCAACTCCTCTACCGCGCGCGACAGTTCCGCGTTCACCACGCCCGGCTCGACGACCGCCACCCGGTTCACCGGGTCGATCTCCAGGATCCGGTTCAGCTTCACCAGCGACAGCACGACGCAGCCGTCGACGGCGTTCGCCGCCCCCGACAGCCCGGTCCGGGCCCCCTGCGGCACCACCGGCACCCGCAGCTCGGTCGCGGTGCGCAGCACGTGCTGCACCTGCTCGACCGTCTCCGGGAAGACCACCACCGCGGGAGTGCCGGCGGCGCAGAAGCCCGCCATGTCGTGGCTGTAGGCGGCGGTCACGTCCGGATCCACCACCACCGCCTCCGCCGGGAGGCCCAGTGCCAGTCGGTCCGTCAGATCACTCATCGCCGCCTCCAGTCACCGCGCACCGCCGCCACCTCCGCACTCTGCCCCGAGGCCCGGGGCCGGGCAAGTGGGCCTCGGAGCCGGTCGCACGCCGCGGCCGCCGCCCCACCGACGGGCGGTGCCGGTCGGTCAGGCCCGGCGCAGCGCCGGGGCGGCGAGGGCCGCCAGCCCGGCCACCCCGGCGGCGATGGCACAGCACAGGGCGGGCAGGACGGCCCCCGTCGCGTCCGCCACCGTCCCGAGCAGCCCGGTGGACAGCACCAGGGCGAGGCTCTGCACCAGCGTCAACAACGCCTGCACCCGGGAGAGATGGGAGGCCGGAGCGCCACCGAGCACCAGCGGTCCGAGGTGGCAGGCGAACAGTCCGGAGCCGAGGCCCAGCACCGTGCTGCCGGTCACCGCCGCCGCCGGACCGCCGGACAGCGCCAGCAGCGCGGTGCCCGCCGAGGCCGTGCAGAGCCCGGCGGCCGCCCCGACCCCCGGCCGGGGCAGCCCTCCGCGCCAGGCGACCGACGCCGCCACCACGAGCACCCCCGCCGCCTGACCGGCGGTCACCAGTCCGGCGGTGCCCGCCGCCCAGCCGTGTGCCCGGGCGAGCAGCGGGCCGAGCAGCGAGACCACGGGCAGCAGCGCCCCCGCGGCGGCCCCGGTCAGCAGCAGCGCGGCCCGCAGCAGCGGATCCCCCAGGGCCAGCCGGACGCCCGCCCCCGCCTCCCGCAGCAGGCCCACCGGGGCGGCGGCGGGAGCCGGACCGGGCCCGTCCCGGTCCGGCCGGACCCGCAGCAGCACCAGCAGGACGACCGCGAAGCTCACCGCGTCCGCCGCCGCCGCGCCCGCGAGCCCGCCCCCGGCGACCAGCAGGCCGCCCAGCGGCGCCCCGAGCAGCACCGCGCACTGCCCGCCGGCCTGCCGCAGCGCGAGCGCCCGGGGCAGCCGGTCCGCGGGCACCAGCCGGCGCGGCATCGAGCCGCTCGCCGGGAGGTAGAACGCGTCGACCGCGCCGGTCACCCCGGCCGCCCCGACCAGCAGCCACAGCGGCGCGGCCCGGTCGCCGGCCACCGCGAGCGCCAGTCCGGCGGTCACCACCAGCATCACCGCGTCCCCGGCGAGCATCACCCGGCGGGCGCCGACCCGGTCCGCCACCGCCCCGCCCAGCAGGACCAGCACCGTACGGGGCACGGTGACCGCCGTCAGCACCAGCCCGGCCGCCCCGCCGCCGTACCCGGAGGCGGCCCAGCCGAGGGCGAAGGACAACGCGGCGTCACCCAGCAGCCCGGCCTGGGCCCCGGCCAGCCAGAGCAGGTACGGCCGGGGCAGGTACGGCCGGGGCAGGGGGGTGCGCCGGGCCGCCCCGGCGGAGGTCGCGGTGGTCATGCCGGGGACGCTAGGAGCCTCGACCTGGTCGAGGGCAAACCGCGAGCCGCGGCCGCTACCTGCGGACCACCGGTTCCTGGAACTCGACGACCCAGCCGGACCGGTCCTCCGGGGTCTCCAGGTAGCGCTCCCGGGCGTAGCCGGTCGAGCGGTAGCCGTTCTCGTCGATGTAGCGGGCCAGCGCCTGGAAGCTGCCCATCGCGTCGTCCATCGAGCCGCGGTGGACGATGGTCACCGCCTCCTCGATGGGCGCCAGGTCGACCACCTCGAAGTCCGCCCGGTCGTTCCGCACGGACGGCGCGACCTGGAGGGCGACCCGGATGACCACCGAGCCGTCGCCCTCCGGCCCGTCCTCGTACCGGGCGACGGACGGCCCGACCACCTCGATCCCGGACTCCTCCACCCGCCGGCACAGCTCGTCGAAGAGCGGGCCGATCACCGGGGTGATGTCCTCCGGCGCGTAACTCGCCGCCACACCGCTCAGTTGGGCCACCCGCACGGACGGAACGGGCTTCACCACGACGTCGTGCTCGAACATGTTCCCCTCGCTCTCGATCGTCCGGAGCCTCGCCTCCACCCGGGCCAGCCGCCGCTCGTCCGCCGCGATCGCCTCGGCGAGCTGGGCCCGCCGCAACCGCAGCATCCCGCGCAGCTCGGCCGCGTCCAGGTGCTCGTCCAGCACGGCCCGTACCTGCTGCAGCGTGAAGCCGAGCTCCTTGAGCGCGATCACCCGGTTCAGCCGGGCGAGTTGGCCCGCCTCGTAGGAGCGGTACCCGGTGACCGGGTCGACCCGGGCGGGCGTGAGCAGGCCGATCGCGTCGTAGTGGCGCAGCATTCGCACCGACACCCGGCCGTGGACGGCGAAGTCTCCGATGTTCAACATGGTGCTCCCACTCCACCGTCTCCCCCCGTGTCAGGGTCAACCCCCGGCCGCCGGGCCAGCCACGGCCCACCACTGGCCCACCGCCGGCCCACCGCCGTCACGCCCCGGAAAACACCGAGGGCGGGTGCCGAACGATCTCGGCACCCGCCCTGAGCAGGTGGTTCTCCTACCAGCGGAGAGCGTGGGATTCGAACCCACGGTGACGGGTCACGCCACGACAGTTTTCAAGACTGTTCCCTTAGGCCGCTCGGGCAGCTCTCCAGGCGGAGGTCAGCCTAACGGGTCCGGCGGCGTTCGGTGCACACGATTCCGCGTGCCCCGGGGTCACTGATCGCCGTCCCGCTGGCCGAGCGTGACCTTGGTGGTCATGGTCTGGCCGTTGCGGGTGTACTCGACGTCGACGGTCTCGCCCGGCTTGTGCGTCCAGATCCGGCTGACCAGGGCGGGGCCGTTCTCGATCGGCACGCCGCCGAGCTTGGTGATCACGTCGCCCGGCTTGAGGCCGGCCTTGTCCGCCGCGCCGCCGGGGGTGACGGCGGGCTGGCCCTGGATGTCCTTGGTCTGGATCTGCGCGCCGTCGCCCTTGTAGTCGTCGTTGCGCAGCACGTCGAGCTTGGCGTAGACCGGCTTGCCGGTCTTGATCAGGGTGTCCGCGACCCACTTGGCCTGGTTGATCGGGATGGCGAAGCCCAGGCCGATGCTGCCGGCCCGGCCGTTGGCGGAGGCGTTGGACTGGATCGCCGAGTTGATGCCGATCACCGCGCCGCTGGAGTCCAGCAGCGGGCCGCCGGAGTTGCCGGGGTTGATCGAGGCGTCGGTCTGCAGGGCGTTCATGTACGAGGCCTGCGAGCCGGTCTCGTCGCCGGAGGCGACCGGGCGGTCCTTGGCGCTGACGATGCCGCTGGTGACGGTGGACTCCAGGCCGTACGGCGCACCGATCGCGACGGTGGCGTCACCGACGTTGACCTTGTCGGAGTCGGCCAGCGGCAGCGGCGACAGCCTGCTCTTCGGCGGGTTGTCGATCTTGACCACGGCGACGTCGTAGCCCTCGGCGTGGCCCAGCACCGAGGCGCTGTAGGAGGTGCCGTCGGCGAACTTGACGGTCAGTTTGCCGCCGTTGAGGGTCGGCGCGACCACGTGGTTGTTGGTGAGGATGTGGCCCTCGGTGTCGAAGACGAAGCCGGTGCCGGTGCCCGACTCGGTGCTGTTCTGCGCCTTGATGGTGACGACGCTGGGCAGCGCCTTCTGGGCGATGGCGGCGATCGACCCGGGGGCCGGCTCGTTCTTCTGGGTGTTGCTGGCCTGGACGGTGGTGCTGCGGTGGTCGTCCGCCGAGCTGCTGCCGCTGTTGTGGTCGCTGGCGACCACACCGACCGCGCCGCCCGCGATGCCGGCGACCAGCGCGACGGCCGCGAGCAGGGCCACCAGGCCGCCGCGCTTCTTGCGCGGGCCGTGGCCGCCCGGGCCGCCGGGGTACTCGGCGGGGTAGCCGAGCGGACCGCCGGGGCCGCCGGGGTGGCCGGCACCGGCGTCGTGGCCGGCGCCCCAGCCGCCGAGCGGCTGGCCGGCACCGAAGGGGTGGTGACCGGGCGCACCGGGCGCGACGGGCACACCGGCGGCCGGAGCGCCGTACGGCTCCTGGGCGTTGGCGGCCGGAACGCCGTACGGATCCTGGGCGCCGGCGGCCGGAACGCCGTGGGTCGGGGTCGCGTACGGGTTGGTGCCCGGGGTGCCCGGCGGCAGGGCGGGCGCGGCCGGGGCGGCGGCGACCGGGGCCGCGGCGGGTGCGGGTGCGGCGGGCGGCGCGGGCGGCAGGACCGGCGGCGGGGCGTCGAGGTAGCCGGTGACCGGGTCGACGGCCGGCTCCTCGACGGCGGCCGCGGCCGGCGCGGCCGGGGCCTCCGGCGCGGGCACCTTGGTGAAGGCGACGGTGGGCTTGTGCCCGCCCTCGGCCGGGACGGGCTGGGCCGGGGCCTCCGGGGCGGCCTCGGCCGCCGCGCTCGCGGCGGCCGGCTCCGGGATCCGGCCGAAGGCCATGGTCGGCTGGTACCCGCTGTCGGCCGGGGCGGCGTCGGTCGACCCGTCGACCGACCCGTCCACCGGCTCGTCCTTCGGCTCGGGGACCCGGCTGAAGGCCATGGTCGGCTTGTGGCCGCCCTGAGCGGTGCCCTCGGAAGCGGCACCCGCCGCCTCCGGGGCCCCCGCGGGCTGCTCCCCCTGCGGCCCGGTGGGCCCAACCTCGCGCTCGGTGCTCACGGACGACCTCCATAGCTGACAGAACCAAGGACCATAGTTTTTCGCACCGACGATTCGATTGCCGTAAGGACCCCTCTGAATAACTCATAAGAATCCTTAGCCGCCACCGACAGCCGGGGCTCCCCACCCCCGCCCGGCGTCCCGCGATGCGGACCGCGCACCCCGTGGCCTTTGGCGTTCGTCTCCGTGCCGGTTAGCCTGTCGCTCCAAACTGACACGCGGGAGCTTGGACCGACCAGGCTGAGAGTGCGCATGTCGACCGTACGCCAGGCCAGTGACCGGCGGACCGTCGAGGGGGCGCTGACCGCCGGAACCTGTCCGGGTAATGCCGGCGTAGGGAGTATCGGCCATGCCGCCTGCTTCGCCATCCTCTTCTTCGGGCGCGCCCGCGTCCAAGGATTTCCCCCCGGGCCCGGCCGGCGCCGGTGCCGCGCTGCTGGACCACCGCGTCGAGGCGCCGCTGGTCCTGGACACCGAGCCGCCGCGCACCCTGCGCTTCCGGGACCACTTCGCGCTCTGGATGAACCTCGGCGTCAGCCTGATCGGCTTCTCCACCGCCGCGACCGTGCTCGGCGAGAAGGGCAGCGAGCTGTCGCTGGCCGCCGCGGTGACGGCGATCGTGACCGGTACGGCGGTCGGCACCGCGATGCTCGGCGTCGCCGCGCTGATCGGCGCCCGCACCGGCGCCCCGGCGATGGCCAGCCTGCGCGGCCTGTTCGGCACCCGGCTGTCCTACCTGCCGACCGTGCTGAACATCGTCCAGTGCGTCGGCTGGGGCGTGTTCGAGCTGCTGACCATCGCGGCGGGCGCCCAGACCGTCGCCCACACCAGCGACTACCGCTGGCTGTTCGTGCTGCTCGCGGGCGCGCTGACCACCGCGCTGACGATCTGGCCGCTGGGCTCGATCGCGGTGCTGCGCCGCTTCGTGGCCGGGGCGGTCGCGGTCGCGATGGTGTACTTCACCGTCCAGCTGGGCCGCCAGGGCGTGCCGGACCCGGGCGCGGGCAACTGGCACGGCTTCCTGGGCGCCACCGACGCGATGATCGCGGTGTCGATCTCCTTCGTCCCGATGGCCGCCGACTACACCCGGCACTCGCGCAGCCCGAAGTCGGCCTTCTGGGGCAGCTTCTCCGGCTACACCGTCGCCCAGGTCTGGTGCTACGTGCTGGGGCTCATGGCGCTGCTCCAGTCCGACGGCGACCCGAGCCGGATCTTCGACTCCTTCCTCGGCGTCTGGGCCGGCTGGCTGTTCCTGCTGGTGCTGGTGCTGCGCGAGACCGACCAGTCCTTCGCCAACGTCTACTCGACCGCGATGTCGCTGCAGAACCTGCTGCCGCGGGTGGACCGCCGGGTGCTGAGCGGCGGGATCGGCGTGCTGACCACCGTGCTGGCGCTGCGGATCGACCGGTTCACCGACACCTACAGCAACTTCCTCGGCCTGATCGGCTCGGTCTTCGTGCCGCTGCTGGCGGTGCTGGCGGTGGACTACTTCTTCGGCGCCGGCCGGCACGGCTGGGACCTCTCCGAGCGGGCGCCGTCCCGCTGGCTGATGCTGCTGCCGTGGGTGCTGGGCTTCGCCGTCTACCAGCTGATCGCGCCGACCGCGGTGGCCGACTGGTGGGTGGACTTCTGGACCTCGGCCCAGCAGGCGCTGCACTTCACCCCGCAGGAGTGGACCTCGGCCTCGCTGTTCGCCTTCCTGCTGCCGGCGCTGGCCACCTGGGGCCTCACCCCGCTGACCCGCCGCACCGCCCGGGCCTGACCCACCGGGGGCGGAGCCGGCCCCACAGGTTGGGACCGGCTTCGCCCCCGGTTCACCCGCGCCCCCTATCGTTGGGGCCGTGACCAGCCCAGAACTGCCCTCGGCGGCGGCGCGCACCACGCCCTCCGTCCAGGTGATCGCCCACCGCGGCTCCTCCCACGCCCTGCCCGAGCACACCCTCGCGGCGTACCGGCGCGCGCTCGACGAGGGCGCGGACGCCGTCGAGTGCGACGTGCGGGTGACGGCCGACGGCCACCTGGTCTGCGTGCACGACCGCCGGATCGGCCGGGTCTCGAACGGCCGCGGCACGGTCTCCGCGATGACGCTGGCCGAGCTGGAGGCGTACGACTTTGGCGCATGGAAGACCGGCCGGCCCAGCACCGACCCCGAGCTGCGCGGCGTGCTGCGGCTGGAGCGGCTGCTCGAACTGGTGGTGGACTGCGGCCGCCCGGTGGACCTGGCGATCGAGACCAAGCACCCGGTGCGGTTCCGCGGCCGGGTCGAGGCCGAGCTGCTGCGCACCCTGGAGCGGTACAAGATCGGCACCGCCCCGGACGGCGACCGCCCGTCCGCCCGGATCATGAGCTTCTCCTCGATCGCGCTGAACCGGGTGGCCACCGCCGCGCCCGACTACCGGCGGGTGTTCCTGATCGAACGGATGCTGCCGCTGCTGGGCCGCCTCCGCCCCGGGCAGCCGCTGCCGGGCGGGGCCCGGATCGCCGGCCCGGGCATCGAACTGGTCAAGGCCAAGCCGCAGCTGGTGCCCCGGCTGCGCGAGCTGGGGCACGAGGTGCACGTGTGGACGGTGGACGAGCCGGCCGACGTCGAGCTCTGCCTGGAGCTCGGGGTCTCCGCGATCATCACCAACAGGCCCGCCGAGGTGTTGGCCCAGCTCGGCCGCTGAGCCGGGGCCGGGCGCCCGGCCGTCCCGGGAGAACCTGATCGCCCTGGTCGGCAGTCAAACCTTCCGTGCACGTTATTGCCGGAATTCTTGCGCACGGGCGACGGAGGGTGAGCACGGAATGACCTCTTGTCGACCCTGAGTCGCATCGCCCGAAATGGGCCCGCAGGATCCTCCGACGGTCGTTTCCGACGCATTACCAAGGGGCATCCATCCCTCGGCATACGCTGAAGGAGGTCCGGGGGTGGCGTTGATGGTGGCGCGTGAAGTGCCGACTTCATCGACCATGGCAGTGCCGCACGGCCCAGCGAGTGTCGGGGTCGCACGGCGCCGACTGCGTCGAGATCTGGGTGACCGGCAGATACCGGAACCGGTCATCGATGATGCTGTTCTGATCCTTTCCGAACTGTTGAGCAACGCCTGTCGATACGCCCGTCCGCTGGGCCCGCTGCCCGCCCTGGGCCGCGGTGCCCGGGCCGAGGTGGTGGACCAGGTGCTGGTCGGCGTCCCCTCCGGGACGCACCCGGCGCCGGGCGGCCGGGAGCCCGAGGACGGCGCGACCGAGCCGGACGGCGGCGTGCTGGTCCGCTGGCAGATGCACGCCGACGGCGTGCTCACCCTGGAGGTCACCGACGGCGGCGCGGCCACCCGGCCGCTGCCCGCCAGCCCCTCGCTGACCTCGCGCGGCGGCCGCGGCCTGGCCATCGTCGACCAACTGGCCAGCGACTGGGGCGTCCGGGACGCGCCCGGCGAGGTCACGGTCTGGGCGGCACTGCCCGCCCGCGCCCGGCACGCCCGGCGCACCGGGGGCGGCACCGCCCGCAGCGCGTAGTCGTCCAGAACGGCACCCTGGGCCCCCGCCCGACCGGCGCCCGGGCATCCGTCCGACCGGCAGCCGGGCGTACGGCGCCCGCCCCGGCGCGTTCCCGCGCGCCGGGGGAACCTCAGTAGGCTTCCCGTGAAACAGGACCACCGTCCCCGGGAGAGCCGCAGCATGGGCAAGAAGGCCGCCAAGAAGGCGCCGCAGCGCCAGTCCACCACCGCCGTCACGGGCGAGATCCCCGTGGTCGGGGCCCGCGAGGACTGCCCCTGCGGCTCGGGCCGCCGCTACAAGGCGTGCCACGGCCGGGAGGCCTCGCACGCCGTGCAGGAGCTGGTGCACCGTCCGTTCGAGGGCCTGCCGGGCGAGGCCGACTGGGTGGCGCTGCGCGAGCTGGTGCCCGCCGCCACGGCGCCGCTGACGCTGGCCGCCGGGGTGACCGCGAGCGCCGGCGGCGACGTCCCGTCGGTGACCCTGGCGACGGTGCTGCCGCTGGCCTGGCCGGCCCTGCGCCGCCCCGACGGCTCGATCCTGCTCGGCCTGCAGACCCAGTCCTCCTCGGGCGACCTCAGCCGCGACCTCGCGGACGCCCTGGAGCTGGCCCTGGCCACCGAGCCGGGCAGCCCCGTCCCGGCCCGCCGGACCGTCCCGGGCGGCCGTCGCCTCCAGGACCTGCTGGACACCTCCGCCGCGTTCACGCCCACCGTGCACACCGGCTTCGAGTTCTGGCTGGAGGACGCCGAGACCGCCACCGGCGAGGTCGCCGCCTCGCTGGAGCGCGCCAACGCCTCCGCCATCCCGACCGAGAAGCTCGCGAGCGTCGACGCCGCCTACTGGTGCGGCACCCCGGACAAGAACCACCTGCGCTGGGTGATGACCGTGCCCGAGGAGCAGCTGCTGGACGCCCTGGCCCGGCTGAACGCCGCCGGTGAGGCCTCGCTCGGCGCGGACACCCGCCTGGTGGGCTCGTTCCGCGCGCACGGCCTGACCGTCCCGGTGTGGGACCTCCCGCTCGCCATGACCGCCGCCGACTGCGAGAAGCCGGCCGCCGAGTTCGGCGAGCGGCTCGCCGCCGTCCTCGCCGACCCGACTCCGCTGACCGCCGAGGAGCGGCGCGCCCGGGCAAACCTGGTGAACCGTCAGGTCACCTTGAACTAAAGGGCGCAGGATCCGAGTGATACGCGTCACATTGTCGCCGGGAAGCCGCAATTTCCGGGCCTGGAGGGCGTCTTGGAAATTGGCGCGGGCGCGGATCCTTGTTACTGTCTAAAGAGTCCGGCCGCTGGTGCATCCCCCGTCGCCAGCGGCCGGATCTTTTGTTTTCCGGAACGCCCCGCACCACCGGGCCCGGAGTCCGGCCCGACCCGGCGATCCGTCAGTACGTCGAGCGCCCGCTGTCCAGCCGGACCGTCGCCTCCACCAACTCCCCCAGCAGCGGCCCGACCTGCGGCAACCGGACCCCGCCGTCCGCGGCCGGCCGCGGCGCCAGCACCCAGCGCACCCTCCCGGCCCCGCCGCCGGGCGGCAGCGGCAGGAAGCCGCCCGGCCCGTGGTAGCGCAACGAGCCGGGCACCAGAGGGAGTTGGGCGAGCATCTCACCCAGGGCGTCGAGCGAGTACGGGGCCACCAGCAGGGCGTAGCGGCCCGGCATCGCGAGCACCGGGCCGAGCGGCAGCCGCAGCGCGCCCAGGTAGACCAGCGCCCTGGCACCGGCCGCCGCGGGCAGGCTGACCGCCGAGACCGCGGAGCCGGTGGCGGCCAGCACCGGCGCGTCCGGGTTCTGCCGCTCCCACCACCAGCGCACCATCCGGGGATCCGTGGTGGCGGCCAGCAGGGACGGGTCGTGCGGATGGGCGCCGGGCGCCGGGCAGTCCGGCTCCCCGCAGGAACAGCGGCCGCCGCACAGCACGGTGCCGGGCACCACCGGCCAGCGGTGTTCGAGGGCGGCCGTGAGCGCCGCGGCCAGCCGGGCGGACGACTCCTGCGACTCCTGCGGCTCCTGCCGCTCCCGGGGCTCCTGCGACCGGCTCCTCGGGCTCTTCCGGTTCTCACGCATGGCGCTCGTTCCTTTCCCTGACCGCTCGGTTCGCTCCGCCCCACCGACATCCGTCGGGACCCGCCGCACGGGCCCGCGGCGGCACGGCCCCGGAAAGGCGCGGAGCGGGGCGGGCGGCACGGCGGACGGCGCGGCTACGACGTGGAGCACGGTGTGGAGCACGACATGAGAAGGGCCGCGCACTGGAACAGCCCCTGGAACGAGAATCCCGTATGCGACCGGATGGACGCCGCCCGGGCGCGCTTGGTTCCACCGTACGAGTGAGAGACTTCCGGCCAGCCCGGATCGCGGGCGGCGCGGACATACGATCCGGACGGCCACCCGGTCCGTCCCCTCCGTTCTGCCCGCTCCCGGCTCGCTCCATGCCTCCGGCTCCGACCGGCGCGCCGCGCCCGGTGCGCGCCCTCCGGCCGGGTCGCGCGGACGTGGAACCGGCCACCGCGTCGTCCTGGATCTGGACATGCCCCGAATGGCCTGTGTAGAAGTGGTGGCATTGCTGTCGATCAATGACGAGTAGTAGCGAATCGAGGCGAAACGCGTCCTTTGGCCGTGCTCGCTCCACATCGGCCGTACCTGGGGGTTTCGCATGGCACGTAGCACCGCGTCAGGAGTGGCGGCATGACCAAGTCCCACGCGTCGGCCGCCCAGCCGTCGACCCCGCCCGCAGAGCCGGGTGAGACCGGCTGTGCGGGCGGGCTCACCGTCCTCGACCCGCCGCCGGACCTGCCCGGCCCCGCCGACGCGCCGGACGGCGGCACCGACGGCCCCACGGCACCGTCCACCACCGTGCAGGACCGTTTGGCCGGACGCCTGTCCGAAATCACCAGCCTGTACGAGCACACCGAGCGGCTCGCCCGCGCCCGCGGCACCACCGCCACCCTGGACGCCGTGCTCGCCTCCGGCGCCGCGCTGCTCGGCGCCGGCCGCGGCGTCCTGGTCACCCTGCTGCCGGGTGGCGGCACCGGCCAGCCCGTCGGCCTCGGCCTGGACCGGGCCAGCCTCGGCGCCCTGGAGACCGTCCCGACCGAACAGAGCCTGCTCGCCCGGCTGCTGAGCGAGCACGACCGGCCCGAACAGCTGCACTCCGCCGACCTCGCCGACGACCCGGCCGTCGGCGCCCGGCTGCGCGAACTCGCCGTCCACCTCGGCCTCGGCGGCGCCTACGGCCTCCCGCTCGCCACCGCCGAGGACGGCCCGCTCGCCGCCGCCGTCTGGTTCTACGACCGACCCGCCCAGCCCACCGACTGCCAGCGCGAACTCGCCCGCCACTACTGCGAGATCGCCGCCCCGCTGCTCGCCAAGCAGCTGGAGGCGGACCGCACCCTGCGCACCACCGAGGCGCTGCGCCGCGGCCTGCTGCCGGACCACCTCCCGCAGACCCCCGGGCTGCGGCTGGCCGCCCGGATCGCCCCGGCCGGCCTGGACCGCTCCAGCGGCAGCGACTGGTACGACGCCATCCCGCTGCCGGACGGCACCGTCGGCCTCACCGTCGGCTCGGTCTCCGGCGACGGCCCCGGCGCGGGCCCCGGCTCCGCCCCCGGCGCGGCCGCCGCGATGGGCCGGATCCGGGCCGCGCTGCGGGCGTACGCGGTGCTGGAGGGCGAGGACCCGGTCTCCGTCCTCGGCGACCTGGAACTGCTGCTCAAGACCACCGAGCCGACCCGCACCGCCACCGCCGTCTACGCCTGGATCGAACCCGAGGAGCGCCGGATCACCCTGGCCGGGGCCGGGCACTGCCCGCCCGTCCTGGTCGGCCGGCACGGCGCCGAGTTCGTGGAGACCTCGCTCTCCGCCCCGCTCGGCATGCTGGCCTGCTGGGAGGCCCCCGGGGTCGAGTTCACCGCCGGGCGCGGCGACACCCTGCTGCTCTACACCGAGGGCCTGGCCCGCCGCTGCGGCCCGACCCTGCACGCCGGACAGGCCAACCTGCGCCGGGCCGCCGCCGACGCCCCGCGCGACGTGCGGATCGACCCGGACCGGCTCTGCGCCCACCTGCTGGCCGTCTGCCCGGCCCCGGACGCCGCCACGGCCACCGACGACCTGATGCTGTTGGCCGCGCGCTTCGAGTAGGCGTACGAACCCCGGACCGGCGAGCGGCCGGGCGTCCGTACCATGGACGCACGGCCGCCCGCGCGTGTCGCGACCCGACACCTCCCCCGAGGGCGGCGGTACCACCCCCAAGGAGGCGTTGCACGTGACCGAGGACCGGACCCCCGCAGTGGCCGAGAACCCCGAGGCCGAGGGCGGCGAGGAGCCGCCGCAGTTCAAGGGCCGCAAGAACGGCCTCTACGGCGAGATCTCGGACGAGCTGTCCGCCTCGATGAGGACCGGCTGGGCCGACACCGAGCTGCACGGCCTCACCCCGGTCGCCCAGGCCCCGTACGCCGCCGCGCGCCGCGCCGCGCTGTCCGCCGCCCACCCGGGCGTCCGCCTGGTCGTCCCGGCCGGCAACCTGCGGGTGCGCTCCAACGACACCGACTACAACTTCCGCGCCGCCAGCGAGTACGTGCACCTCACCGGCGACCGGACCGAGGACGCGGTGCTGGTCGGCGAGCCGACCGGCGACACCGGCCACGAGTTCACCCTCTACCTGCTGCCCCGCTCGGACCGCGAGAACGGCGAGTTCTGGCTGGACGGCTACGGCGAGCTGTGGGTCGGCCGCCGGCACAGCCTGGCCGAGCAGGAGCAGCTGCTCGGCCTGCCCGCCCGCGACGTCCGCAAGGCCGCCGAGGAGCTGGCCGAGCGCGCCAAGGACTCCACCGTGCCGACCCGGATCGTCCGCGGCTACGACGCCGGCCTGGAGGCCGCGCTCGCCGAGGTGCTGGACGCCGACAAGGACGCCGAGTTCAAGGAGTTCCTGAGCGGCCTGCGGCTGGTCAAGGACGAGTGGGAGATCGGCGAGCTGCGCGCCGCCTGCGACGCCACCGTCAACGGCTTCACCGACGTGGTCCGCGAGCTCGGGCAGGCCGTCGCCACCTCCGAGCGCTGGATCGAGGGCACCTTCTGGCGCCGCGCCCGGGTCGAGGGCAACGACGTCGGCTACGGCACCATCGCCGCGGCCGGCCCGCACGCCACCACCCTGCACTGGGTCCGCAACGACGGTGACGTCCGCCCCGGCGAGCTGCTGCTGCTGGACGCCGGCGTGGAGACCCACACCCTCTACACCGCCGACGTCACCCGCACCCTGCCGATCAACGGCTCCTTCACCGAGCTGCAGCGGAAGATCTACGACGCGGTGTACGACGCCCAGGAGGCCGGCATCGCCGCGGTCAGGCCGGGCGCCCGCTTCCGCGACTTCCACGAGGCCTCGCAGCGCGTCCTCGCCGAGCGACTGCTCGCCTGGGGCCTGCTGGACGCCTCGGTGTACGACGTCGAGAAGGTCCTGGAGCTCGGCCTGCAGCGCCGCTGGACCCTGCACGGCACCGGCCACATGCTCGGTCTGGACGTCCACGACTGCGCCCACTCGCGCCGCGAGGAGCACGTCGACGCCCTGCTGGTGCCCGGCATGGTGCTCACCGTCGAGCCCGGCCTGTACTTCCAGCAGGACGACCTGACCGTGCCCGAGGAGTACCGCGGCATCGGCGTCCGGATCGAGGACGACATCCTGGTCACCGCCGAGGGCAACGAGAACCTCTCGGCCGGGCTGCCGCGCCGCAGCGACGAGGTCGAGGCCTGGATGGCCTCGCTGGCCTGAGCCTGAGCCCCGGGCCCGAGCACGGGCACGGGCACGCGCACACCGGAGGGCCCGGTCTCCCCGCCACGGGGAGGCCGGGCCCTCCGTGCTCCTGCTACTGCTACCGCTACTGGACGATCCTGAGCGCGATGTCCTGGTGTCCGAGCACGGTCTGGTCGCCGCTGCCGCGGTACGGCAGCAGGGCCTGCGCCCTCAGCGGCATGTCCCCGGTGCCGTCCTTGGGCCCGATCGTCAGCCGGTAGGTCAGCCGCTTGCTCTGCCCAGGGCCCAGCGAGAAGACGTCCTGGTCCTGCGCCACCGCGTAGGACATGTCGCTCCCCCGGGACATCGCCCGGGCCGACCAGCCGCCGTCCGTCTGCACCTCCAGCTTGCCGTCGTTGGGCAGCAGCTGGCCGGCCGTGGTCGGCGTGCCCCCGTAGCGGTCCGTGAAGACCAGCGGCTGGACCTGGTCGTAGGTGCCCTGCCCGGTGTTCCGGAAGGTCACCGAGAAGGTGGCGACCGCGCTGCCGATCCGCAACTGCTGGCCGGAGCCGAGCCCGTCGATGCTGACCGCGAGGTCGTTCGGGCCGGGCCCCGCCGCCACCGGGGCCTGGTGGCCGCTCGGGTCCAGGCTGTTGACGATGGACGCCAGCCCGGGCTGGTAGTCGGACTTGAGCCCCTGCGCCGAGACGAAGACCTGGTCCTTGGGCAGGGCCCACAGCTGGGTCGTGAAGGAGTCGCTGCCGCAGGTGACCTGCCACTGCGACCTGAGCGCGGGACTCCCCGCAACGGTGACCGTGCTCTTCGTCGGACCGGAGCTGTTCATCTCCCCCGCCGCCGGCGGGTGCGGGTTGCCCCAGACCGGGCAACTGCCCTGGTGCGCCCAGCCGGCCGGGGCGTCCAGGTCGGCGGTCGTCGGCCAGGCACCGCCCTCGAGTTCGCCCGCCGAGCTGTAGACCGTGACCTGGACGCCGTACGGCGCGCACACGGCCGACGACCAGTTCCGTTGCGGATCGGTCGGCGCGCCCGGGCTCAGCAGGCAGAGCGCCCGGTCCGAGAGCGGCACCGCCTTCCAGCCGGCCGGCACCTTCAACCTGACGCCGCGGAAGGTGTACGGCGTACCCGGCCCGGTCGGCACGCCCGAGCCGGAGGACGACGGGACGGCGTCGGCGAGCGGCCGGTCCGTGGCGGGACCGCCGGTCGTGGTGGCGGTCCCGTCGGGGGTGGGCGACGCGTCCGGGGTGGGGGTCGCGTCCGGCTTGGGGGTCGGGGGCGTGGTGATGCTCGCGGCCGGGGGCGGGGGGACGTCCTGCTTGGCGACCGGGTCGCCGTGGAAGGCGAGCAGGCCGATCCCCAGGGAGGCGGCCAGGGCGAGGATCGGCACGGCGGTCAGGTACACCGGGCGGAGCCTGCGGACCCGGCCCCGCGGAGGTGCGGCCGGGCGCAGGTCGTGGACGGTGATCAGGGACGCACGGGCGCCCATCGCCTCGCGGAGCAGCCGTTCGGTAGCGGTCTCGGCCGGCCCGCCGTCGTCACCGCCGCTCGGGCGGGAGAACTTGTCGGTCATCGAACCTTCTCCAGGTGCTTCTCCAGGGCGTCCAGGCCCCGGCTGGCAGTGGACTTCACGGCGCCCCGGGAGAGCCCCAGGGTCTCGGCTATCTGGGCCTCCGACATGTCGGACCAGTAGCGCAGCACCAGCACCTCACGCTGGCGGGGGGTCAACTCCTGCAGGGCGACGAGCACCCGTCGGTGCTCGTCGTTGAGCACCGCGTGGTCCTCGGCGGAGGGGGCGTCGGCCTCGTGCGGGGGCACGTACTCCCGGGCGGTCCTGCGGCGGCGCAGCATCGAGCGGGCGCCGTTGACCACCGAGGTCCGCAGGTATCCGAGCGCGTTGTCGAGGTCGTCCAGGTGCTCGCCGTGCCGCTGGTAGAGCTGGGTGAAGGCCTCCTGCACGACGTCCTCGGCCAGGTCCTGGTGGTCGACCAGCAGGACCGCCATCCGGACCAGGCCCAGCCGGTGGGCGTGGTACAGGTCGGTCAGCGTGGGCCGGTCCGCCGCGGGCCCGCGTCCGCCGCGCACCAGCCGGAAGCCGGCGCGGCGCTGCGCCGGCATCTGCTCCGCGGCGGGCGTGGAGGTCGGCGCGCCGGCCTCCTGCGCACCGAACAACGCGACGACCGCTCCGCGGACTCCCCGGACTCCGCGGACTCCACGGGCTCCGCGGGTTCCACGGACGGAGAAGCCGCGCCCCCACCGCAGCGCGGCGGACGGGCCGATGGCCATGGACATGTGCGGTTCTGCTTTCCCCCAGGACGGTGTGGCGGCGTGCTCGCCCGACCGTCAGGCACCTGATGAAGATCGTGATCGGGGAGATCCTCGCAGCCGTGTTCCACCCGGATCCCTCCGCCCCCGTATTGATGGACGTGTGGCACGGGTGGAGGTTGCAGGGGGATTCGCGGGAAGTTCCCGGAGGGCCGCGACGACTACACTCACCGGCAGTTCCGCCACCCGTGAGCAGGGGGTTCGCATGGCCGAGCAGATCGCCGGACAGGTCGCCGGACAGGTCGCCGGACAGGTCGCCGAGCAGGTCGCCCAGCAGGTTGCCGAGGATGTCGTCGCGGATGTCGCCGAGGAGTTCGCCGCGGACCGGCCCGCCCGGCCGCGGCCGGTGGCCGTCGCCATCGGCCGCCGCCCGGAGCCCGTGCACGACCTCGCGGTGTACGCCTTCGATGGCATGGCACCGTTCGAACTCGGCGTGGTGGTGGAGGTGTTCGGGCTGGCCCGGCCCGAGCTGGGCGGGCTGCTGGCCGCGCCCTGGTACGGACTCAAGGTGTGCGCGGACCGGCCGGGTACGCCCCTGGACGCGGTGGGCGGCTTCGCGCTGACCGCCCGGCACGGCCTGGACGAACTCGCCGCGGCCGACACCGTCATCGTCCCCGGCGTACGCAACGCCTTCGGCGGCGAGGTCTCCCCCGGCCTGGTCGAGGCGCTGCGGACGGCACACGAACGCGGCGCCCGGATCGTCTCGATCTGCTCGGGCGCCTTCGCGCTGGCCGCCGCCGGACTGCTGGACGACAAGGAGGCGACCACCCACTGGCGGTACGCCGACCTGCTCCAGCAGCGGTACCCGCGGGTGCGGGTCAACCCTGACGTGCTGTACGTCGACCACGGCGACGTGTTGACCAGCGCGGGCAGCGCCGCCGGGATCGACCTGTGCCTGCACCTGGTGCGTCGGGACCACGGCGCCAAGGTGGCCAACAACGTGGCCCGCCGCTTCGTGGTGGCGCCGCACCGGGACGGCGGGCAGGCACAGTTCATCGAGGCCGCGGTCCGTCCGGTCGAGGAGGACGAGGACGGGATCGCCCGCAGCATGCAGTGGGCGCTGGACCACCTGGCCGAGCCGCTCACCGTCTCGGTGCTGGCCCGGGCCGCCCGGATGTCGGACCGCTCGTACCTGCGGCACTTCACCGCCCGCAACGGCACCAGCCCGATGCGCTGGGTCGTCACCCAGCGCATCGCGGCCAGTCTGACGCTGCTGGAGTCGCCGGAGGGCACGGTGGAGGAGGTCGCCGCGGCGGTCGGCTTCGAGAGCGCCGCGACCTTCCGCCACCACTTCGGCCGGGTGATGCGCACCTCACCGACCGCCTACCGGCGCTCCTTCGGGCGCGGGGTCGCCTAGCGGGGACGCCTGGCGCGGTCGCCCGACGGGGTCGCCTGGCGGGGGCGCCCGACGGGGTCGCGCCGCGGGGCGCGCAGCGAACCCCCGCGCCGCTGCGCGCCCCCCGTACCGCTACGCCTTCTCGTGCCGGTCGGCGTTGGCGACGATGGCGTCGTGCAGCCACCGCGCCAGGCCGGGGGCCAGCTCCTCGTAGGTGGTGGTCCAGCGCTGGTCCTCGACGTACAGGCAGGCGAGGCCGCGGTGGATGGTGAACGTGCAGTCGTAGAAGTTCCGGCAGATGTGCTGCCGGTGCTCCTCGGCGAGGTCCATGGCCGCGGTGCCGTCGGCGGGCTCGCCGGCGGTGACGGCCGCGGCCAGGCGGGCGTTGAGCCCGCTCGTCTCCTCCTGGATCCGCTGCCAGTCGGCCTTGGTGTAGCCGCCGGTGCGGCGCTGGGACTCGGCCCAGGCCTCGGTGTTCCCCCAGCGCTGCTCGGCCTCCTGCTCCCACTCCTCCTGGTAGCCCTCGCCGAAGATCTCGAACTTCTCCTCCGGGGTCAGCTGAATGCCCATCCTGCGTGCCTCCATGGCGTGTTCGACGGCTGAGGCGAGTTCCTGGAGGTGACTGATCCGGTCGGTCAGCAGTCGGTGCTGACGCCGGAGGTGCTCGGTCGGGCTGACCGAGTCGTCGTCCAGGATCGCCGCGATCTCCTCCAGGGCAAATCCGAGCTCGCGGTAGAACAGGATCTGCTGCAACCGGTCGAGGTCGGCGTCCACGTACCGGCGGTAGCCGGCCCGGGTGCGTCCCGCGGGGGACAGCAGTCCGATCTCGTCGTAGTGGTGCAGGGTGCGGACGGTCACCTTGGCGATCTTCGCCACGGCGCCGACCGGGTAACCCGCGTCCCCGTTCATCCGGAGCTCCTCCCTGGTGGTGACCACCACCCTCCGCTCTCACGTCGCGTGAGGGTCAAGCCGTGTTTCCCGGGAGGCCTCAGGCGTCGACCAGCTCCCGCTCGCGCCGCCGGGCGGCGCGCCGACGGCCCTCCCCGCCGTCCTGCGCCGGCGGCCGGGGCCGGCGGGACTGCTGGGTGGGCCAGAACAGCACGTACGCGGCGGAGACCACCACGAAGGCGAGCCGGACGAAGCCGCGGGCCGCGTCGGACGGCAGGAACAGTGTGCCGCCGTACAGCGCGGCCAGCGCGATCCAGCTCCACCACGGGACCAGTCGCTTCTGCCCGACCGCGTCCCAGAGCAGGGTGCCGAGCAGGATCGAGGCCGTGTAGTACGTGTAGACGCTCGGGTCGAGCAGGATCCGGGCGTCCGCCCCGAGCAGCACCACGGCCGGCCAGCGCCCCCGCCAGACGGCCACGCAGCCGAGGCCGATGCCGAGCGCGAACTGGGTCGGGCGGTCCCACCAGGGGGTGGCCGGGTCGGTGACCCCGAACCAGCGCAGCGCGGAGGCGGGCTGGTTCGGGATGGTGAACTTGGCCGCCGCCAGGGTGTCCAGGTTGCCCAGGTAGAACGGCAGCCAGGCGATCGCGACCAGCAGGCAGAACCAGAGCGCGGTGCGCAGCCAGGCGGGCCGGGGCAGGGCCAGGATCAGCGGGGCGAAGGCGATCGCCCAGGGTTTGGAATCGACCGCCAGGGCCAGGAAGACCCCGGTCTGGACGGACTTGCCGCGGGCCAGGGCGTGCGCGGCGAGGGTGGTGAAGAACAGCGCGAGGACGTCGTCCAGGTGCGCGAAGCGGACCGAGACCTCGACCCACATCGGGATGAACGCCAGCCCGGCGATCAGCAGCCGCTGCTGGAGCCGGCGGTGGTTGGTACCGGTGCCGAGGTAGTACAGGGCGGCGGTGCGGCCGACCAGCACCAGCATCACCAGGCCGAGCCCGGCGCTCGCCGCCTCGGCGATCAGCTGGCCGGCGTGCGGCGAGAACGGGGCGGTGAGCCGGGCGGCGGCCAGGCTGACCGGGCCGATCTGCAGCTCGGGGTGGTGGGCGTAGAGCGAGAGGCCGCCGTCGGGCTGGCTGCTGAACAGCAGTTGTTCGCCCTGGCGCAGGTAGTGCCAGGAGAAGCCGCCGCTGGGCTCCACCAGGAAGAACCAGAGCACCGTCCACGCCGTCAGCAGCACGTGGTGCCGGCGGAGCGGTAGACCCGCGATCCGACCGGTCGTGGCTTCGTAGTCGGTGGTGGCCCGTGCCGTGCGATCTCCCCGCACCTGTACCTCTCCCCGCCGTTCCGCCCCCTCCGGCCGGACATCCTATGTGACGGAGGAGAACAGCCCGTTCCGCCCGGCGCCGCCGCCCGCTGGGGAGCGGCGGCGCCGCGGGGGGGGGGGGGGGGGGGGGGGGGGGTGGGGGGGGGGGGGGGGGGGGGGGGGGGGGGGGTGAGGGGGGGGGGGGGGGGGGGATCAGGGGGAGAGAGCAGGCCAG
>NZ_JBVHYH010000006.1:127939-142848 GCF_055569135.1 Kitasatospora sp. NPDC029367 | reverse complement strand
ACCATGTCGATACGGGGGATCAGCTCGGACGAACCGCCTGGCCTACCCCGACCCCTCCGCGGCCCAGGTCCCCACCCCCGCTGGGGAGTGGGGCCCGTGCCCCCGCTCCCCAGCTCAGCGTTCGGTGTTCAGCGCTCGGTGGTCAGCGCGTCAGCGCCACCACTGGACCGCCTTCTCGGCGTTGATGATGCCCGCGCCGTAGAAGCCGTTGTCGTCCACGCCGCCCTCGCAGGTGGCGTTCCACTGGCCGGTGTTGCCCGGGTTGTAGACGCCGGTCGGGCAGGCGTGGGACTCGGCCTGGTTGGTCAGCAGCTCGGTGAGCTCGTCCGGGCTGGCCCACGGGAAGGTGCTGGCGAGCAGCGCGACCACGCCGGTGACGTGCGGGGTGGCCATCGAGGTGCCCTGCATGTACCCGTACTTGTTGCCCGGGATGGTCGACAGGATGCGACCGTTCTTGTCCGGGGTGTTCGGGATCTGGTAGCGGGCGTCACCACCCGGCGCGGCGACGGTGACGACGCCCTTGCCGTAGCTGGAGTAGTACGACTTGTCGCCGTTGACGCCGACCGCGGAGACCGCGATCACGCCGGGCAGCTCGGTCGGCAGCGACAGGCAGTCGTTGGTGACCGGGCGGGTGCCGGGCTTGGTGTCGTCCGGGCTGGAGACGTCGGTGGTCTTGTGCGCCAGGTCGATGTTCTCGTTACCGGCGGCGGCGACGTTCAGGACACCCTTGCGCTGCGAGAAGGCGACGGCCTTGCGGACGGCGTCCGAGATCGCGGCCTGGTCCTTGTCGTTCGGGCAGTTGAACATCCACGGGTCGACGTAGTAGCTGTTGTTCGTCACCTTGAAGCCGTGCTCGCCGGCCCAGACGAAGCCGCAGACCGCGTTCTCCGGGTAGATGAAGCCACCGTCGTCCACGACCTTGACCGCGGCCAGCTTGACGTTCGGGGCGATGCCGACGACGCCCTTGCCGTTCTTGGCGGCGGCGATCGTGCCGGCGACGTGGGTGCCGTGGTCGCTGGTGGTCGGCTGCCAGGCCTTCCAGTCGGTGTTCGTCCTGCCGTCGATGCAGGAGACCGACTGCGAGGCGTCCACGTTGGCGGCCAGGTCCTCGTGGGTGGCGTCGATGCCGGAGTCCAGCACGCCGACGGTGACGTTGCGGCTGCCCAGCGAGATCTTGTGCGCCTTGTCGACGCCGATCTGGCGCATGTCCCACTGGTTGGGCTCGTACGGCTCCTGGCCGTCCGCGGCGGCGGCGCCGGTCGGCTCGGCGGCGACCTCGGCCTTGCTCTGGTCGGCGGCGAGGATGCCCTTGGTGCGGCTGGCGCCGACCGAGTCGACGCCCTTGGCCAGGCGCAGCTTCTCCGCGAACTTGGTGTCGTTGGAGCGGGCGACGATGACGCCGACCTGCTCGTACGACTGGACCACCGTGCCGCCGAGGGCCGTGACGGCCTTCTCCACCTTCTGCACCTGACCGTGGTTGGCCTTGGTGTTGACGACGTAGCTGAGCAGCGGACCGGTCGTCGAGTCGCCGGTGGGCGCCGCGACGGCGGTGCCGGCCGGGAGCGCGAGGGCTCCGGCGGTCGCGAGCACCAGGCCCACGGCCGCGTAACGGGTCCGGCTGATCCGAGGAACTCTCATTGGGGTTGGCCCTCCCGAGTCGTCATCCGGCAGCTGCGGTGTGGCAGGTGCGCTGGGATGACCGGGACGTTAATGAATATTCGCTGATAAGCGCAAGAGGTAGTCATCTAATCGTCACATCTAGCCCAACAACGGAGGTTCGCGCTCCACCGGCCAACAGGCGAAACAGGGTTGAAGATTGTTAAAAAGTGATGGTTCGTCGACGACTGGGCTGATTTGGCATGTGCGCGAAAACACACCCCGGCGCTCAGCCCAGCGCGTACAGGCGGCGCGCGTTGTCGGCCGCGACCAGTCGGGCCACCCGCTGCGCGTCCGCGGCCGAACAGGCGCCGTCCGCCCGCCAGTCGGCGAGCAGCATGCCCAGTCCGTGCCGGAACTGTGCGGCGCCCACCAAGAACAGTTCGGGAAGTCCGTAGGCGTCGGTGGAGAACAGCAGTTTTCCGAACGGCACCAGTTCCGACATCTCGCCGAGCACCGCCGCCACCCGCGGCCCGGTGTAGGAGGCCGTCAGCCCCAGATCGGCGTACACCGTCGGAAAGGCCTGGGCCAGCCAGCCGGCCTGTCGATGGTAGGGATAGCCGTGCAGCAGCACCAGCGGGACGCCGCTGGGCTCGGCGGCGCGGACGAAGTCGGTCAGCAGGGACGGGTCGGCGTGGTGCAGGGTGAGGTCGGGGTCGCCGAAGCCGGTGTGGAGCTGGAGGGGCAGGCGCAGCTCGGCGCAGACGTCCACGGCCGTCCAGAGCAGGTGGTGCAGCAGCACCGGATCGGTCAGCCGCCCGCCCCCGGCGCGCAGCCGGGCCCCGGCGGCGGCCACCACGGCCCGGCGGGCGGGCCGTTCAGCGGGGACGGCCAGGCCGTGCCGGTAGGCGACCACCGACTTGACCGCGACGGCTCCGGCGGCGGCCTCCGCCAGGGCCTCGCCGACGGCCCGCGGCCAGTCCGCCGCGCCGCCCGGCACCCGCTCGGCCACCGGCTCCAGCCGGACCACCTCGCGCACCACCGCCCCGGTGGCCCGGGCGAGTTCGGGCAGCGGCAGCAGGTCACGGCCCGCGGCGGCGGTCAGCCCGGTGTCCACCAGGCAGGTGTCCAGCCCGGCGGCCGCGAGCAGCCGGCGGGTGGCCTCGGCCGCGCCCAGCTCGCGCCGCCGGGCCAGGTAGTCCGCGGCCGGGGCGTGCGCGGGCAGGCCGAGTACGGGCGGGCACCACCGCCGGACGGCGAGGCCGATCGCGCTGTCGAAGGGCGAGCAGCCGGGCGCGGGCGGTCGGTCGGACTCGGTGAGCAGTCCGGCCAGGGCGTCGTCGGCCAGCTCGGCCGCCACCACGCTGTGGCAGTGGTGGTCGACCAGTGCCCCGACCTCCGGCCGGGCCACTTCTCAGTACCGCCAGCGCGTCGCCGCGATCAACTCCGGGGCGCCGACGGCCGCGTACTGCTCGGCCTCGGCCCGGCGCACCGCCGCCACCGCCTGGTGCAGCGGTTCACCGAGCGCCTCGCGCAGCACCGCCGAGCGCTCGTACGCGGCGAGCGCCTCGGCCGGGCCCTGCGGCAGCCGGGGCACCGTACCCGGCTCGGCGGCGGCCGGATCCCCGGTGAACTCCGGTGGCAGGGCCAGGCGTTGGTCCAGGCCGGCGAGGCCGGCGGCGATCACGCCACCGACCGCGAGGTACGGGTTGGCGCTCCCGTCGAAGCACTTGACCTCGGCGTTCGCGGCGTCGGCTCGCTCCCCGGTGGAGCCGGTGACCAGGCGCAGCGCGGCCTCCCGGTTCTCCAGGCCCCAGCACTGGTACGCCCCGGCCCAGTGCTGGGGCACCAGCCGCAGGTACCCGGCGGGGCTGGAGCAGCCCAGCACCAGGAGTTCCGGCAGCGCCTGGAGCACCCCGGCGAGGAAGCCCTCGGCCTCGGCCGTCAGGCCGTGCGGGCCGGAGCCGCCGCGCCCGAGGTTGCGGCCGTCCCGCCAGAGGCTGAGGTGGAGGTGGCCGCCGTTGCCGACCCCATCGGGCTCGACCACGGGGGCGAAGGACGCCCGCAGGCCGTGCCGGGCGGAGACGGCGCGGACGGTGTGCCGGACCAGGACGGAGGTGTCGGCGGCGCCGACCGGGCCCTCGGGGGCGACCGAGACCTCGAACTGGCCCGGCGAGTACTCGGGGTGGATCTGCAGCACGCCCAGCCCCTGGGCGCGGAGGGCGCGCAGGACGTCCCGCAGGTAGTCGGAGAGGTCGGTGAGCCGGTGCATGCCGTACGCGGGGCCGTGGGTGGGGTACTGCGGCGGCTCCTGCGGGGCCCCCGCCAGGGCGACCACCCACTCGACCTCGATGCCCGCCCTGAGGCTCAGCCCGCGGGTGGCGGCCGCGGCCTCCGCCCGGCGGGCGAACAGGCGTTGGCAGCCGGGGTGCGGGGTGCCGGCCTGGGTGTGGCGGTCCGCCGGGGCCCAGGCCCAGCCGGGCTGGGCGGCCAGCGGGACGATCCGGTCGAGGTCGGGATAGAGCCTCAAGTCGCCGGTGGGGCCGCCGATCAGCGGGCTGGTGGTGATGGTGTCGTCGGCGAGGAACACGTCGAAGCAGGGCGCCGCGCCGACGCCCCACTGGGCCGCGTGCGGCAGGCCGTCGAGCGGCACGCCCTTGACCCGGGCGATGCCCGCGTTGTCCACCCACGTCACGGCGACCGCCTCGACGGCGGCGGTGCGCAGCCGGTCGACGGCGCGCTCGGCCTGCTCGGCGCGTTCGGCCCGCGGGGGCAGCGCGACGGCGGCCGCGAGGGCGCCGGGGCCGAGCGGCCCGACGGGGTCGGCGGCCTGGGCGGGGGTGACGGTGGTCATGCCGCCATGCTGCCCCGCGGAGCGGGGGCCGGTAACTCCCCTATCGAGTGGAACGGGCGGACGCCCGTCCGCCTGTTCACCCGTTCGAGGAAGGGTCGTTCGGGTCCGATCCGCCGCTGCTCCGAGCCGACCCCCACCCCGCTCGGCGAAGGAGTCCGCCGGTTCGTCCGCGGTCCGGGCGGTTTTCCGCCGACGCCCTCTTCCTACTCATGAGTAGCTTCGCTACAGTGGCCGGACGCACCACCGTCGGGCTTCGGGAGCCGCACCGACGGGAGGTCGCGGTCGCCGTGTCTGCGGCGCCCGTGCGGTGCGCTTTCACCGGCCGGTGCCGCGAACCGCGGCGGGCCGGGTCTCTCCTCGTATCAGCGCCGCTTCCTTCACCTTCGAGCGCCTGAGCACCACGGCACACCCCGCAGTTCGGCCGGAGCGGACCGGCCGCGGCCCGGGCCTGCCGGAACCCCGTCATCTCCCCAAGCCCCCGTGCGCGGACCCTCCTCCGGCGGCGGCCGCCCCCGTCCTCGCCGACGGGTGCGGCGGCCCGCCCGCCGGAGCGCGCGCGGGCCCTTCATGACTAGGAGTCAGGACAGATGGAGCGTCCCTTCCCCACCGTGGCCGTCGTCGGCCTCGGCACGATGGGTGCCGGCGTCGCGGTGGCGGTCGCCAGGAGCGGCCGCCGGGTGATCGGCATCGAGGCCTCCGAGGACTCGGCCGCCCGGGCGCTGGCCCGGATCGAGGAGGCGACCGCGCACGCGGTCGACCGGGAGCGGATCACCGCCGGGGAGCGCACCGCGCTGCTGGCCCGGATCTCGGTCGGGCACGCGCTGGCCGCGGCCGCCGAGGCGGACCTGGTGATCGAGGAGGTCCCCGAGCAGCTGGAGCTGAAGCGGGAGGTCTTCGCCGAGCTGGACCGGATCTGCCCGGAGGGCACGGTGCTGGCCACCGGCACCACCGCCCTGTCGGTGACCCGGATCGCCGCCGCGACCGCCCGCCCGGAGCGGGTGCTCGGCCTGCACTTCTTCAATCCGGTGCACACCATGAAGCTGGTCGAGGTGGTCCGCACCGTGCTGACCTCCCCGCAGACCGCCGAGGACGCCGCTGCCTTCGCCCGGGACCTCGGCAAGGAGCCGGTGGCGGCCGGCGACCGGGCCGGCTTCGTGGTGAACGGCCTGCTGTTCGCCTACCTGAACCAGGCCGCCGCGATGTACGAGTCCAAGTACGCCTCCCGGGAGGACATCGACGCCGCGATGCGGCTCGGCTGCGGCCTGCCGATGGGCCCGCTGGCGCTGCTCGACCTGATCGGCGTGGACACCGCCCGGACGGTGCTGGAGGCGATGTACGAGCAGTCCCGGGACCGGCTGCACGCGCCCGCGCCGATCCTCGGCCAGCTGGTCTCGGCCGGGCTGCTGGGCCGCAAGTCCGGACGCGGCTTCTACACCTACGAGGCGCCGGGCTCCTCCAGGGCCGTGGACGCGGCGACCGGCCCGGCGCGGCCGAAGGTGGCGGGCCGCGAGGTGCGCACCGTCGGCGTCTGCGGCTCGGGCACGATGGCCACCGGGATCGCCGAGGTGTTCGCCAAGGCCGGGCACCCGGTGCTGCTGGCCGCCCGCAGCCAGGAGAAGGCCGAGCGGGCCAAGGCGCAGCTGGCGAAGTCGCTGGAGCGCTCGGTCGCCAAGGGGCGGCTGAGCGCGGAGCAGCGGGACGCCGCGCTGGCGCTGGTCACCCCGGTCGGCCAGTACACCGAGCTGGCCGAGGTGGACCTGGTGGTCGAGGCGGTCGCCGAGGACCTGGCGGTCAAGCGGGAGCTGTTCGCCACCCTGGACAAGATCGTCCGTCCGGGCGCGGTGCTCGCCACCACCACCTCCTCGCTGCCGGTGATCAGCTGCGCGACCGCCACCTCGCGGCCGCAGGACGTGATCGGCATGCACTTCTTCAACCCGGCGCCGGCCATGAAGCTGGTCGAGGTGGTCTCCACCGTGCTGACCGCCCCGGACGTCACGGCGACGGTGCTTGAGCTGACCGCGAAGGTGCGCAAGCACCCGGTGGAGTGCGGCGACCGGGCCGGTTTCATCGTCAACGCCCTGCTGTTCCCGTACCTGAACGACGCGGTGCGGATGCTCCAGGAGCACTACGCGACGGTGGACGACATCGACACCGCGATGAAGCTGGGCTGCGGCTACCCGATGGGCCCGTTCGAGCTGCTGGACGTGGTCGGCCTGGACGTCTCGCTGACCATCGAGCAGGTGCTGCACCAGGAGTTCCGCGAGCCGGGCCTGGCCGCGGCGCCGCTGCTGGAGCACCTGGTCGCGGCCGGCTGCCTGGGCCGCAAGACCGGCCGCGGCTTCCGCGACCACGCGCGCCGGTGACCGCGTCACGGGCCGGCGGCGACCGGCTGCCCGACGCGGGGGCGACCCCGTACGGCCCCGGCCCCGGCCCCGGCGCCGCCCCGCCGGGCAACGGTGCGGCCTACGGCAACGGCACCGCCCCGTACGGCTCCGGGGCGGCCGCCCGCCCCGCCTGGACCCCGGGCGCGGTGTCCGCGCGCTGGCCCAGACCGGCCGTGACCGGCCCGGTCACGCCGGTGCGCCGGGGAAGGGCCGCGGCCCCGCCACCCGGGCCGTGTAGCGTTCCGGACATGGATCGGGTTCAGTCAGCCACCCCGCAGCACACCGCCGGACCGCGCGGCGCCGACCGGACGGCCGGACCGTCCGGGGGCACCGGGACGGAGGCCGGGCCGGGCAGCCGCCGGGCGGCGGCGCAGCGCCAGCAGATGCGCCAGGACCTGGCCGCGGCCGCGATGGAGCTGTTCGCCTCGCAGGGCTACGAGGAGACGACGGTCGACCAGATCGCCGCGGCCGCCGGGGTCGCCCGGCGCACCTTCTTCCGGTACTTCCGGTCGAAGGAGGAGGCGATCTTCCCCGACCACGACGACACCCTGGTCCGGGTGGCCGACCTGCTGGCCAGCGCCGAGCCGGAGGAGCACCCGCTGGACGTGGTGTGCCGCGGCATCAAGGAGGTGCTGCGGATGTACGCCTCCACCCCGGGGGTGTCGGTCGCGCGGTACCAGCTGATCCGTCAGGTCCCGGCGCTGCGCGAGCGCGAGATCGCCGTGGTGGCCCGGTACGAGCGGCTGTTCACCCGCTACCTGCTGGGCCGTTTCGACACCGGGGAGTCCATTCCGTCGGGCTGGCAGCGCGGCGGCGAGGACGACTCGATGCTGGCCGAGGTGTCGGCGGCGGCGGTGGTCGCGGCGCACAACCACGTGCTGCGGCGCTGGCTGCGGGCCGGCGGCCGGGGCGACGTCGAGGCGCAGCTGGACCACTCCTTCGAGGTGATCCGGCGGACCTTCTGGGCGGCCAGCGCCCCGGGTGCCAGACGCCGGGGCTCGCTGGTGGCACCCGGTGCCAGTGGGATGCCCGAGGACGTGGTGGCGGAGAGCGCACTGAGTGCCAGCCCCGGAGGTGAGGTGCTCATCACAGTCGCCCGCACGGACGCTCCGCTGGACGTCGTGGTGGACAGCATCCGGGCCGCGCTGAGTGGCGCCCGGGACCACTGAGGCGGCTGTTACTGCAGGTCAGAGGCGTAGCGAGGGCCCGTACCGATGAATCGGTGCGGGCCCTCGGCGTACCCGCACTACGCGCGTCCCGCACCCTTCCAGAGCGTCGGAATTCCTGACACCCGGTGTCTTTACGAGTGGCACAGGGTGCCACTACCTTGTTACTCACCAGTCGCGGCGCCGCGGCTCCCCACCTCGGCGCGCCGTCGTCCGGCGTTCCCCCACCCCGGGAACAGAGCCAGACCAGCAGTGCGGACCCGCCCGGACCAGCACCGGGCGACCGCCTGACCGCCAACCACCCACCTCAGCGAAGCCGGTGTCCGCTCCCGGCTCCCCCAGACGCCCTGTGACCCTCACACAGGTACGCCTTCGGAGGCAGCCATGCAGGAAATCCTCGACGCGATCCTCAGCTCCGACGCCACGTCGGCCGACTTCGCGGCGATCAAGCTCCCCGAGTCCTACCGGGCGGTCACGCTCCACAAGGACGAGGAGCAGATGTTCGCGGGCCTCGACAGCCGCGACAAGGACCCCCGAAAGTCCCTCCACCTCGACGAGGTCGCCCTCCCGGAGCTCGGCCCCGGCGAGGCCCTGGTCGCGGTCATGGCCAGCTCGGTGAACTACAACACCGTGTGGAGCTCGATCTTCGAGCCGGTCTCCACCTTCGGCTTCCTGGAGCGCTACGGCCGGCTGTCGCCGCTCACCAAGCGCCACGACCTGCCGTACCACGTGCTCGGCTCCGACCTCGCGGGCGTGGTGCTGCGCACCGGCGCCGGGGTCAACGCCTGGAAGCCCGGCGACGAGGTCGTCGCCCACTGCCTCTCGGTCGAGCTGGAGTCCCCGGACGGCCACAACGACACGATGATGGACCCGGAGCAGCGCATCTGGGGCTTCGAGACCAACTTCGGCGGCCTGGCCCAGCTCGCCCTGGTGAAGACCAACCAGCTGCTGCCCAAGCCGAAGCACCTCTCCTGGGAGGAGGCCGCCTCCCCCGGCCTGGTCAACTCCACCGCCTACCGCCAGCTGGTGTCGCAGAACGGCGCCGGCATGAAGCAGGGCGACAACGTGCTGATCTGGGGCGCCAGCGGCGGCCTCGGCTCGTACGCCACCCAGTACGCGCTGGCCGGCGGCGCCACCCCGATCTGCGTGGTCTCCAGCGAGTCCAAGGCCGACATCTGCCGCGCCATGGGCGCCGAGGCGATCATCGACCGCTCGGCCGAGGGCTACCGGTTCTGGAAGGACGAGCACAACCAGGACCCGCGCGAGTGGAAGCGCCTGGGCTCCAAGATCCGCGAGTTCACCGGCGGCGAGGACGTCGACATCGTCTTCGAGCACCCGGGCCGGGAGACCTTCGGCGCCTCGGTGTACGTCACCCGCAAGGGCGGCACCATCGTCACCTGCGCCTCCACCTCCGGCTACATGCACCAGTACGACAACCGCTACCTGTGGATGTCGCTCAAGCGGATCGTCGGCTCGCACTTCGCCAACTACCGCGAGGCCTACGAGGCCAACCGCCTGGTCGCCAAGGGCAAGATCCACCCGACCCTCTCCAAGGTGTACTCGCTGGAGGAGACCGGCCAGGCCGCCCTCGACGTGCACCACAACAAGCACCAGGGCAAGGTCGGCGTGCTCTGCCTGGCCCCCGAGGAGGGCCTGGGCGTGCGCGACGCCGAGCTGCGCGAGAAGCACCTGCCCGCGATCAATCGCTTCCGGAACGTCTGAGGAACCTCCGATGACCGAGCCCCAGAAGCGCGACCGCCCCTGGCTGATGCGCACCTACGCCGGCCACTCCACCGCGAGCGACTCCAACGCGCTCTACCGGCGGAACCTGGCGAAGGGCCAGACCGGCCTGTCCGTCGCCTTCGACCTGCCGACCCAGACCGGCTACGACTCCGACCACATCCTCGCCCGCGGCGAGGTGGGCCGGGTCGGCGTCCCGGTCGGCCACGTCGGCGACATGCGCACCCTGTTCGACGGCATCCCGCTCGAACAGACCAACACCTCCATGACGATCAACGCCACCGCGATGTGGCTGCTGGCGCTCTACCAGGTGGTCGCCGAGGAGCAGGGCGCCGACATCGCCAAGCTCACCGGCACCACCCAGAACGACATCGTCAAGGAGTACCTGTCGCGCGGGACGCACGTCTTCCCGCCCGGCCCGTCGGTGCGCCTGATCACCGACATGATCGCCTACACGGTCGGCAACATCCCCAAGTGGAACCCGATCAACATCTGCAGCTACCACCTCCAGGAGGCGGGCGCCACGCCCGTCCAGGAGATCGCGTACGCGATGTGCACCGCCATCTCGGTGCTCGACGCCGTCCGCGACTCCGGGCAGGTGCCCGCCGAGCGGATGGGCGACGTGGTCGCCCGGATCTCCTTCTTCGTCAACGCCGGCGTGCGCTTCATCGAGGAGATGTGCAAGATGCGCGCCTTCGCCCAGCTCTGGGAGAAGGTCACGCTGGAGCGCTACGGGGTCACCGACCCCAAGCAGCGCCGGTTCCGCTACGGCGTCCAGGTCAACTCGCTCGGGCTGACCGAGGCCCAGCCGGAGAACAACGTCCAGCGGATCGTGCTGGAGATGCTGGCCGTCACCCTGTCCAAGGACGCCCGCGCCCGCGCCGTCCAACTCCCTGCCTGGAACGAGGCGTTGGGGCTGCCCAGGCCCTGGGACCAGCAGTGGTCGCTGCGGATCCAGCAGGTGCTGGCCTACGAGTCGGACCTGCTGGAGTACGGGGACATCTTCAACGGCTCCGAGGTGATCGAGACCAAGACCGCGGCGCTGCTGGCCGGCGCCGAGGCGGAGATCGCCAAGGTGCTGGAGATGGGCGGGGTGATCCCGGCCGTCGAGTCCGGCTACCTCAAGTCCAACCTGGTCGCCTCGCACGCCGCCCGCCGGGCCCGGATCGAGTCCGGCGAGGACAAGATCATCGGGGTCAACTGCTTCGACACCACCGAGCCCAGCCCGCTCACCGCCGACCTCGACACCGCGATCATGGTCGTCGACCCGGCCTCCGAGCAGTCCGTGCTCGCCGCCCTGGAGGCCTGGCGCGGCGCCCGCGACGAGGCCGCCGCCCAGGAGGCGCTGGCCGAGCTCAAGACCGTCGCCGCCACCGAGGCCAACCTGATGCCGGCCACCCTCGCCTGCGCCCGGGCCGGGGTCACCACCGGCGAGTGGTCCTTCGCCCTGCGCGAGGTGTTCGGCGAGTACCGCGCCCCCACCGGCGTGGGCGGCGCGCCCGTCGCGGTCGCCGCCGAGCCGGGCGGGGAGCTGGAGCAGGTCCGCGCCGCCGTCGCCGCCACCGCCGAGGAGCTGGGCGCCGGAAAGCTGCGCCTGCTGGTCGGCAAGCCCGGCCTGGACGGCCACTCCAACGGCGCCGAACAGATCGCCGTCCGGGCCCGCGACGCCGGGTTCGAGGTGGTCTACCAGGGCATCCGGCTCACCCCGGAGCAGATCGTCTCCGCCGCCGTGGCGGAGGACGTGCACTGCGTGGGCCTGTCCATCCTCTCCGGCGCGCACACCGAGCTGGTGCCCGACGTCCTCAAGCGGCTGCGCCGCGCCGGGGTGGAGGATGTCCCGGTGATCGTGGGTGGCATCATCCCGGCAGCGGACGGCGAGGCCCTCAAGGCCGCCGGCGTCGCCGCCGTGTTCACCCCGAAGGACTTCGGCATCACCACCATCATCGGCCGGATCGTGGACGAGATCCGGCTGGCCAACCGGCTCCAGCCGTGGACGTCCGCACCGACCGCGGCCACGAACTGACCAGCTGACCAGCTGACCACTGGGAAGGAACCGAACCACCCTCATGACCACTGTCAACCGCCTGCGCCCGCGCCGCTCCTGCCTCGCCGTACCGGGCAGCAACCCGCGCTTCCTGGAGAAGGCCCAGGGCCTCCCGGCCGACCAGGTCTTCCTCGACCTCGAGGACGCCTGCGCCCCGCTGGTCAAGGAGAGCGCCCGCCACAACATCGTCGACGCGCTGAACAACGGCGACTGGGGCAACAAGACCCGCGTCGTGCGCGTCAACGACTGGACCACCCACTGGACCTACCGCGACGTGATCACCGTCGTCGAGGGCGCCGGCCCCAACCTCGACTGCATCATGCTGCCCAAGGTCCAGGACGCCGAGCAGGTCAGGGCGCTCGACCTGCTGCTCACCCAGATCGAGAAGACCATGGGCTTCGAGGTCGGCAAGATCGGCATCGAGGCGCAGATCGAGAACGCCAAGGGCCTGATCAACGTCGACGCCATCGCCGAGGCCTCGCCCCGGCTGGAGACCATCATCTTCGGCCCCGCCGACTTCATGGCCTCCATCAACATGAAGTCCCTGGTGGTCGGCGAGCAGCCGCCCGGCTACAACGCCGACGCCTACCACTACATCCTGATGCGCATCCTGATGGCCGCCCGCGCCAACGACCTCCAGGCGATCGACGGCCCGTACCTCCAGATCCGCAACGCCGACGGCTACCGCGAGGTCGCCGGCCGCTCCGCCGCCCTCGGCTTCGACGGCAAGTGGGTGCTGCACCCGGACCAGGTCGCCATCGCCAACGAGGTCTACTCCCCCTCCCAGGAGGACTACGACCACGCCGAGCTGATCCTCGACGCGTACGACTACTGCACCTCCGAGGCCGGCGGCGCCAAGGGCTCCGCGATGCTCGGCGACGAGATGATCGACGAGGCCAGCCGCAAGATGGCCCTGGTCATCGCCGGCAAGGGCCGGGCCGCCGGCATGCAGCGCACCACCAAGTTCGAGATCCCGGAGGCGTGATCCAGATGCAGTTCGGACGCACCTACGAGGAGTTCGAGGTCGGCGCGGTCTACAAGCACTGGCCCGGCAAGACGGTCACCGAGTACGACGACCACCTCTTCTGCCTGCTCACCATGAACCACCACCCCCTCCACATGGACACCAACTATGCGGAGAAGACGACGGACTTCGGGAAGAACGTCGTGGTGGGCAACTACATCTACTCGCTGCTGCTGGGCATGTCCGTCCCGGACGTCTCCGGCAAGGCGATCGCCAACCTGGAGATCGAGTCGCTGCGCCACGTCGCGCCGACCTTCCACGGCGACACCATCTACGGCGAGACGACCGTGCTCGACAAGTGGCCGTCCAAGTCCAAGGACGACCGGGGCATCGTGTACGTCGAGACCAAGGGGTACAAGCAGGACGGCACGGTCGTCTGCATCTTCCGCCGCAAGGTGATGGTGCCGACCGAGACGTACACCAAGGCGCGCGGCGGCGAGCAGCCCGGCCGCCCCGAGCCCCTTTCCTAGCCTCTCCCCTCCCTAAAGACCCCGGACGGGTAGGCCGCCGTCATCGGCCGACCCCCACCCGGTCGGGGGCCCTGCTGCCGCAGCCACGCCGGCAGGGCCCCCGGAAAATCCCCCCCCCCCGCCCTTTTTCAGACATTCCGGAGCCGCACGATGGGACGCCTCGCACAGACCGACGGCCTCACCGAGATCCAGCGGGACATCCTCGCCACCGTGCGGGATTTCGTCGACAAGGAGATCATTCCGGTCGCGACCGAGCTGGAGCACAAGGACGAGTACCCGACCGCGATCGTCGAGGGCATGAAGCAGCTCGGGCTGTTCGGCCTCACGATCCCCGAGGAGTACGGCGGCCTCGGCGAGTCCCTGCTCACCTACGCCCTGGTGGTCGAGGAGATCGCCCGCGGCTGGATGTCGGTCTCCGGCATCGTCAACACCCACTTCATCGTGGCGCACATGATCAACGCCCACGGCACCCAGGAGCAGAAGGACTACTTCCTGCCGAAGATGGCCGCCGGCGAAATCCGCGGCGCCTTCTCGATGTCCGAGCCCGGACTCGGCTCCGACGTTTCGGCCATCTCCACCAAGGGCGTCAAGGACGGGGACTTCTACGTCCTCAACGGCCAGAAGATGTGGCTCACCAACGGCGGCACCTCCACCCTGGTCGCGGTCCTGTGCAAGACCGACGAGGGCGGCAGCTCCCCGTACAAGAACATGACCACCTTCCTGATCGAGAAGACGGCCGGTTTCGGCCCGAACCCGACCGTCCCCGGCCTCACCGTGCCCGGGAAGATCGAGAAGATGGGCTACAAGGGCGTCGACACCACCGAGCTGGTGCTCCAGGACGTGCGGATCCCGGCCGACCGGATCCTCGGCGGCGTCCCGGGCCGCGGCTTCTACCAGATGATGGACGGCGTCGAGGTCGGCCGCGTCAACGTCGCCGCCCGCGGCTGCGGTGTCGCCCGCCGCGCCTTCGAGCTCGGCATCTCCTACGCCCAGCAGCGCTCCACCTTCGGCAAGAAGATCGCCGAGCACCAGGCGATCCAGTTCAAGCTCGCCGAGATGGCCACCAAGGTCGAGGCCGCCCACCAGATGATGGTCATGGCCGCCCGCAAGAAGGACAGCGGCGAGCGCAACGACCTGGAAGCCGGCATGGCCAAGTACCTGGCCTCCGAGTACTGCAAGGAGGTCGTCGAGGACGCCTTCCGGATCCACGGCGGCTACGGCTTCTCCAAGGAGTACGAGATCGAGCGCCTCTACCGCGAGGCCCCGATGCTGCTCATCGGTGAAGGAACTGCGGAGATCCAGAAGATGATCGTCGGGCGCCGGCTCCTGGAGGAGTACAAGATCGCCGAGTGACGGCCGGTCCCCGCCCGAGCGCGGGGACCGCCGAGTGATTGCGGGACCGCCCGGATTGACGGGCGGCCCGCTCCGAAACCGCCGGTCGACGGGCGTGCGGGCCCGTCCCGGCAGAGCGCCGTGCCCGTCACGGCCCGGCCTGGTCCGCCTGGGTCCGGCACGGCCTCCGGAAAGCGGGGGGGGGGGGGGGGGGGGGGGGGGGGGGGGGGGGGGGGGGGGGGGGGGGGGGTGTGTTCGCCGGGGGGGGGAAGGGGGGGCGCACGGGGGGGGGCAGAGCC